>NZ_JAKIUR010000055.1 GCF_021647475.1 Lutibacter sp. | reverse complement strand
ACTACTTGATGTCATTGATGTAAATTATTGATTATCAGTATAATATACAAATAATTAATAACTTTGACAACTATAAATCAACTGATTATCTAGCTTTTATCAAAGAAAAAGTGTGAGTTTGCCCTGTTTTTGGGTAATGTTTTTATTAGGTTCTGCGATGTATATTCATGAGTTTGCCACAGTCGTACCTCCTTCGCAAAGACGTTTTATTCTTACTTCTCACTTCTTCAGAACTGTTCTTGATACTCTTGTATTCCGATGCTCTTCATACAAACATTCGTACTAACGTTCTATTTATGAGTTTGCCACAGTTGTGCCTCCTTCGCAAAGACGTTTCATTCTCAACTTTTCACTTTTCAAAACTGTTCTCGATACACTTGTATTCCAATACTCTTCACACAAGCACTCGAACTGACGCTTTGCTACTCATTATAATCTAACGTATCGTGTCCTCCTTCTTGTAAATATTTTTCCTTTTTAAAATGTTTTATATCTGCTTCCATCATTTCTTTAATAAGGTCTGCTAATTTATATTTTGGTTGCCAATTAAGTTGTTCTCTACATTTTGTAGCATCACCAATTAACATATCAACTTCGGTTGGACGATAATAAGTAGGATCTATTTTTACTACGGTTTTTCCTATTTCTAACTGATACTCAGAATTTGAACAAGATTTAATGCTCCCTATCTCCTTTTCTCCTTCACCTGTAAATTCTAATACAATGCCTACTTCTGCAAATGACATAGTAATAAAATCACGTACCGAAGTGGTTACTCCAGTAGCAATCACAAAATCTTCAGCTTTTTTTTGTTGTAACATTAACCACATAGCTTCTACATAATCTTTTGCGTGTCCCCAATCTCGTTTAGCATCTAAATTACCAATATATAAGGTGTTTTGCATTCCTAAGGCAATTTTTGATGCTGCTCTGGTAATTTTACGAGTTACAAAGGTTTCGCCTCTAAGTGGAGATTCATGATTAAATAAAATACCATTACAAGCATACATTCCGTAGGCTTCTCTATAATTTACGGTAATCCAGTAGCCGTACATCTTGGCTACTCCGTAAGGGCTACGAGGATAAAAAGGTGTTTTTTCGGTTTGTGGTGTTTCTTGTACCATTCCAAACAGCTCTGATGTAGATGCTTGGTAAATTCTGGTTTTAGTTGTTAAGCCCAATAAACGAACCGCTTCTAAAATACGCAAAGTTCCTAAACCATCTACATTGGCGGTATATTCGGGTGTGTCAAAACTTACTTTTACATGAGACATTGCTCCCAAATTATAAATCTCATCAGGTTGTATTTCTTGAATTATACGTGTAAGGTTTATAGCATCTGTTAGGTCTCCATAATGCAGAATAAACCTTCGTTTTTTTTCATGAGGATCTTGGTATAAATGATCTATACGGTTGGTATTAAACGATGAACTTCTTCGTTTTATACCGTGTACTTCATAGCCTTTATTTAACAATAATTCTGCTAAATAGGCTCCGTCTTGTCCTGTAATTCCTGTTATTAGTGCTTTTTTCATATTGTTGCTAATTCAATAAGATTTATAAAATCAATTCCAAATTTATGAATATTAATTTTATAATCAATTTGCATTTTATTTTTTGGTGAATTATATGATATTTTTCTAACAATATACTTAATTGATTTTCGTTTTCTCGTTCAAAAAAATCACAATTATTTTGTATTTGTTCCTTATGTACATCTAAATCTAAAAGTAATATATGCTTATTCAAAGCTTTTGAATCTTCGACAACTGTACTCCATCCCTCAAATAGTGAAGGCTGAATAACTGAAATTGAATTTTTTAAGATTAATAATTGCTACGCTATTATCTAAAGAATTACCATCAATAACAATATATTCAAAATTTCTCCAAATTTGATTTACAACACTTTGCATCGTTTTTTTTAAACCAAGTGTATTGTTATAATTTATCATGATAATTGATAGTTTTAAACCCATATTTTATTCTACCTAGTTTACCAATAACAACCATTTTCAACATCCTTAAAATTATTTGGCTTCTCGGATGAATCAGGTCTAACCCAATAATCATTTATATACATAGATAGATTGTATTCCGTTTCCCAACGCCTACCAATAATACCAAAAAGTAATTGCACTCCTCCTCCAATATGAATTGACTTTTTACCCATTCTTTTAATAAAAGCTGCTAAAGGTAAACCATAAGCTCCACAACCAATAATTGCAATGTCAAAATTTATTTTTGAAATATCTTGTTGCATACTCTCTAATGCTTCAAACCAATTTGTAAAATCTAAAGATTCAAAATTACCTGCTATAGATTGTACAGGTTTATAAGTAATCAAATTAAACTCAGGTAACACATTTTCATTTTTAAACAATAATGTTCTTTTCTTATACTGTCTTTCTATACTTTTTACAAAAGGGTGTATAATCAATATTTTTTTTTCTTTTAACACTTTACTCCAAGGATCAGTATGATTAAATGAATTTAAATCATTAAATTTTATTTTAATAGCACCTTCAAGTTCTTTAATAAATTCATTTTCATAGTCAATTATTGATCCTAATATATCAATATCTTTAATGTCAGAAAGAATTAATTTAGAAAATTTATCTAAATTTTTATCTGTTGCAGGAAAAAAACCTGCATTATGTTGTATATTATGCTTCATTTTAGGTGTATATCCAAAACCATCTATATCTCCAATTATATATTTCAAATACTTTTTCATAATATTGCTTTGACTTAACTTATAAATATAAACACAACTAAATTCAGTATGTCCAAGTCTTGAAATCATACAAGGCTCTTTAGAATTTAGTTTATTATAAATTAAATCTGAAGATTCTTGACCAGTAAATTGTGGAGGTATTCGATTAGAAAAAGTACGTATTTTTAAACCAAATATTTTACCATAAAATTTTCGTAATATAAACAATAACAATTTCATATTATTAATATTTTAATAATGATTTATACAAGTCAATATAATCGTTTACTTTATCAACTATATTAAACCTTTCTCTGATATCTTCTATAATTATATCATCACTAAATTCCATGTTTAAAGCTTCATTTATTGCTTGAGCTAGACTTTCTACAGTAAAATCTCTTGCCAACACCCCATTTTCATTTGGTCTAATAATATCTAAACTACCACCATTAGGAAATGAAATAACTGGTACACCACAAGCTAATGCCTCAATTGTTACCTGCCCAAAAGCTTCTTCAATTGAAGACATTAAAAAATAATCAGATGCACTATATAATACAGGTAATAGTCTTTCATCAGTTACAGATCCAACTGATATAATTTCTTTTGGCAACTTACAACTTGAATTTCCAAATATTACAATTACTGTTTCTTTTAAATCAATCTTATCTAACGCATCAAGTGCCAATTCTAGACCTTTACGCTTAGTATTTAACCTATCTGCACCTATGAGGATTATTTTTTTTTCTTGAGGTAAATTAAATATTTTTCGGGATTCGATTTTATTTAATTTTTTAAAAACATTAAAATTTACGCCATTATGTATCATTGTTTTTTCAAAACGTTCTAATAACTTACTCTCATTGGCTTTACCTTTTACCCATTTAGATATTGGGACAAAAGTTATATCTACATTTTTAAGTGCCTTTTTTCTTATACTATAATTTTTATTTAATACTTTTTCCAATTTTTTAAAAGGAAAGCCTACTTCATAGTGATAACCACCACCACAAGCATATAAATCAGGCATTCTCCAAACTATTGGTTTTGTATTATTTGCAAAAAAGGAAGGTTCATCCAAAAAAGTAGAAACCCAATTTAGTTGAATTATATCAGCTTCCTTATACAAAGGATGATTTAATATATTATGTTTAGAGTTAGGAAATGATAACATTTCTACACCATCAAAAGTTGAAATATCAAATTTATTATTCTTGTGAACAAATATTTTTCCAATTTTATTAATAACCTTATCTAAAAATGTAAGTTTATCTACTTTAAATTTATATGTGTTTTTAATATTCCTTTTTTTATTTAATAAAAGAATTTTAGAATCAATACCTCTTTCTAATAAGCCCAAATGAATTCTAATACATGCAATTGCTGCACCACCTTCATCCATTGTGTTTATATGTAGAATTTTCATATACTATAATTTGTAATAATTTACTAATTTGTTACATAAAATTTTAGAATCATAATTTTTTACAATAAAATTTCGTCCTTCTAATCCCATTGAATCTTTTAATTTAGAATTTTTTATCAATTCTTCAATTTTATCTACAAATCCTAAAATATCTTTTTGTTTAACAACAAATCCTGTTTTATTTTCAATTAGCCCATATTTCATACCTCCAGCATCAGATACGATTACAGGTAACTGCATAGCTTGTGCTTCTTGAATTACCAATCCTTGATTCTCAGCCCTACCTGTACTTTCATCTTCAATGCCTGGCATCAAAAATAAATCTGTATCATCCATAATTGATATTATATCTTCTTGGCTTACAGCCCCCATCATTGTTACACTATTTTTAATATTATATTTATTAATTTGGTCAATTATTTGTTGCTTTAATTCACCTTCTCCAATTATTGTTAAATGAACATTATACTTTTTATCAATCAAAACCTTAACAATCTCAATTGCTAAATTAGGAGCTTTAAAAGGTACTAATCTCCCACAAAATAATATTTCTGTTTTGGTCGAAGCTGATTTTAATATTTTTTTTTTATTGAATTTTTGAGTATCCAAACCTACTGGTAAAAATTTAAATTTTTTAGTTACTTCAGTTATTTTCCTAATAATATTAATCGAATATGTTGAATTATATGTGAATAAATCTATATTTTCAAATAATATTTGATAATTTTTTTTGTAATCTTCAACTTTACTAGGATCTATATCACAACCGTGAAATGAGGTTACTAGCTTTTCATCCATTAAAAATCCATCTCTTTTCAATTGGGAAATAAAAATTCCTAATTGTGCAAAATGACAATGAATTATATCAAATTTATTATTTTTTAAAAACCATTGATTCTTGAAGAAATAATTTAATGACAAGGCTTTTTTCCCATACTTAAAAAAATTAAAAACTTTGATAACTTTGGAGTAATTATAATCTTCTTTCCTTTTAAATATAAATTTAATAATATATAATAATCGCCTTATCTTATTTTTAGGCTCAGGAATCCAATAATTAACTTTATCTAGTAAATTATATTCTAAAATTGAATTATGTATTATTTCGTTTTCATTTTTATTAAAAGCCAAAATGGTAATTTCATGACCACAATCAATTAGAGAGCAAATTTGATTAACAATAAATGTTTCTGAAACAACCGGAAAGGAATTTAATACAAAAGCAATTTTCATAATCTTATTTTATTAAACTAACTCATAAAAGTTAAAGATAATTACAATCATTAAATTTTCAATTTAGACTTTTCATTTTAGTAAATTCTCTTGTAAATAAAAAAATCTGACATTGAAGTTCCTTTTGGGTCATTTTCATTAAATGGATATATATTTTTAATAAAATCAATTTGCTTAAATTCATCCTTCAAATTAACATCAATCCAATCAGTAAATTTTCTGCACCTAACATGTTTAGCAATATATTTATCGTAATTACTTGAATAAATTATTACATATTTTGTAGAAGCAGAAAATAAGTTATACATATAATCAGAAAATATATCATTTTCTAATAAATGAAATATAACATCTAAAGAAAGTGAAAGTTCTGCTTGATAATTTTGCTCTAGATATTTATTGTAAGTATAAAATTTCTTGGAATTATCACCATTATACATCTTTTTACATATTTCTATTGCTTTATCCGAAACATCAATACCTATATAATTATCATATTTTGCCAATTTAAGCTGATTCCCATCTCCACATCCAAAATCAATAATTGTTCTAATATTTTTTTTAGTAATAAAGTCGTTTACCACTTTTGCCTTAAATATAGAAAGATTTCCATAAGAGCCAAAACCTGAATTCTCATTCGATAAATATCGATTTTGCCAGTATTTTTTTGAACTCGAAAAATATTTATTGCTCTTACTAAGTACAAATAGTGTTCTTATTTTTTTATATAATTTCATAGATAAAATATATTAACTTTCAAAGTATCCTATTAAAATTGCTTGATTCAAACTTCTATTTATTTTTCCAACATTATATATATCTCTAGGCAAAATATTTATTGAAGCAACATTATCCATCATATCTAAAAAATTTTCTTTTCTCGTTCCTCCTTCTGCAATTACTACTCTAATATTATATTCTCCTCCTCTTAAAAACAGTGAAGGAATTCTTAATTTTAAATTGTTAGAATCCTTTAAATTATCAAATTCAGCCCCCATTTCATCACTTGAAAAAAGTAAAATTGTATTTTTTCTACTATCTTGAAATGCAATGGATATAATTAACTTATCAAAATTGACTTTCTCAAAAATATCAATTTCCACTACAATATTCAGTTCATCACCAGACAAGATACCTAAAACTTCTTCCTTGTTTCTATTTAAAAATTTTAAATTTTTTATCTTTATTTTGCCAGATCCAATCCTATCTGTTCTTTCAAGTGGTAATAAATTTGTCTGTGATCTGCTTTTTAATAAATAAAAGTCGATACATTTATCTATCTCCCCCTCAAAAACAACTCCACCATTCTCCAACACAATACCTTTAGTACACAAACTCTTTACAGCTGCCATATTATGACTTACAAACAAAACGGTTCTACCTTCTCCTTTAGAGATATCTTGCATTTTACCAATGGCTTTCTTTTGAAATTCGGCATCACCAACCGCTAAAACTTCATCCACCACTAAAATATCAGGTTCTAAATGTGCGGCTACTGAAAATGCTAAACGAACGGTCATACCACTAGAATAACGCTTTACAGGTGTGTCAATATAACGTTCACAGCCAGAAAACTCAACAATTTCATCATATTTTGAATTAATTTCTGCTTTGGTCATTCCTAAAATAGCACCATTTAAAAAAATATTTTCTTTACCGGTAAGCTCCGGGTGAAATCCGGTACCAACTTCTAATAAAGACGCTATGCGTCCTTTAGATTTTATACTTCCTGTTGTTGGCCCTGTAACTTTTGATAGTATTTTTAATAAGGTAGATTTTCCTGCTCCATTTTTACCAATAATGCCTAGTACTTCTCCTTTTTTCACTTCAAAATTAATATCTTTTAATGCCCAAACATAATCGGAAGTTCCTTTAGTAGCACGGTCATTTACTTCCCCTATTTTTAAAAATGGGTCTTCTTTTCCTCGTATCTTGTGCCACCAACGGTTTAAATCGTGGCTTATGGTACCTGTACCAATTGTGCCTAATCGGTATTGTTTGGAGAGGTTTTCTATTTTTAATATGGTGTTACTCATTTAACTTCATTTATATTTTTTACCCGTCATTGCGAATGTAATGAAGCAATCTGTTTCTTATTTAAAAGATTACTTCGTCGTTACTCGCCTCGTAATGACGTTAATTTCATCATTGCGAATGTAATGAAGCAATCTGTTTCTTATTTAAAAGATTACTTCGTCGTTACTCGCCTCGTAATGACGTTAATTTCATCATTGCGAATGTAATGAAGCAATCTGTTTCTTTATTTACAGATTACTTCGTCGTTACTCGCCTCGTAATGACGTTAATTTCGTCATTGCGAATGTAATGAAGCAATCCGTTTCTTATTTAAAAGATTACTTCGTCGTTACTCTTCTCGTAATGACGTTAATTTTGTCATTGCGAATGTAATGAAGCAATCTGTTTCTTATTTAAAAGATTACTTCGTCGTTACTCTTCTCGTAATGACGTTAATTTTGTCATTGCGAATGGAATGAAGCAATCCGTTTCTTATTTAAAAGATTACTTCGTCGTTACTCGCCTCGTAATGACGTTAATTTCATCATTGCGAATGTAATGAAGCAATCTGTTTCTTTATTTACAGATTACTTCGTCGTTACTCTTCTCGTAATGACGTTAATTTCGTCATTGCGAATGTAATGAAGCAATCTGTTTCTTTATTTACAGATTACTTCGTCGTTACTCGCCTCGTTATGACGTTAATTTCGTCATTGCGAAGTTTTTGATAAAAAACTGTGGCAATCTAAACTTTTATAGTGAGATAACCACGTCGTTTTTGCTCCCTGTCTGCCGACCTTTATACTTTATACTTTTTCCTTTATTCCCCTTTTGGGGTTAGGGAGCTACACCGTATCAATAAAACTTTTTTCCGTTCTGTTAAATATTAATAAACCTACAAAAAATATGATAATGGTGGTTATAACTGAATACATAATTCCGTAAAAATCAAATTTACCATCATTTAATAACATAATTCTGGAAGTTTCTATAATGTGTGCCATTGGGTTGTACTCTACTATCCAAGAATAATCTGCTAATTTTTCTTTTATTAAAGAAATAGGATACATTACTGCTGATACATACATTAATAATTGCACTCCAAACCCAACTAAAAAGGTTAAATCTCTATATTTTGTAACCATCGATGAAATAATCATACCTAATCCTAAACCAAGCATTCCCATTATAATTATTAATAGTGGATATAATACTACCAATTTGTTAGGAAATATAGCATACCCACTATAAACGTAATACACATAAAAACCAATAAATACGCCTAATTGAATTACGAATTTTAATAAATTAGAAATTACAATACTCATAGGCATAATAATGCGAGGAAAATAAACTTTACCAAATAAACTGGCATTCTTTTTAAAAGTATCGGAAGTTGCGGTTAAAGATTCTTTAAAATAATTCCAAGAAGTAACCCCAGCTAAATTGAATAAAAACGGCGGAATGTTCCCCGTATCAATACCCGCAATTTTATTGAATATTATAGTAAATATTATCGATGTAAACAGTGGTTGAATCAAATACCAAAGTGGTCCCAAAATGGTTTGCTTGTATAAAGTAACTACATCGCGTTTTACAAATAACATCAATAAATCACGATATTGCCAAACTTCCTTTAAATTTAAATTGAAGAGTTTGTTTTTTGGAGTTATTTCAAATAACCAATTTTCTTTATTTGATTTCTGATTATTCATTAATTAAGCAACAATTATTTTTTTGGGTTATTGTTATTATTTGCCGTAAATATAGCATATTGCTTTAGAATTTTAAAATTAATTTTAAGAGTTTGTTTTGTTACATCATTACGAGGAGTATATAACAAGGTAATCTATTTCTTAGTATGAGATTACTTCAATCGTACCTCTTTCGTAATGACGTCATTGCGAATGAAACGCAGTGAAGTGAAGCAATCTGCTGAGAATAACGTTATTTTAGTTTCGTCATTGCGAGGAGTATATAACAAGGTAATCCATTTCTTAGTATGAGATTACTTCAATCGTACCTCTTTCGTAATGACGTCATTGAGTGATTTTTGATAAAAAATTACTCGAACTGATGTAACAGTAAGTTTAAAGAGTCAAAATGTACAACGAGTTAACTAAATAAGTAACTATACTACTTTTAATTTTTATATTTGTGACGTATGAAACAGGCAAAAGTTTATAAAATTCTGACTATCATTTTAGTTATTCAATGGGCATTTATTCAATTATTAGCAATGTATCCAAAGCTAATTGAAGCTTTTTATACAAATGGATTGTATAAAATTATTTCAAATTTATTAAGAATTGTTTTTGGATGGATTCCTTTTTCAGTTGGAGATATTTTTTATTTTGTGCTAATTCTTTTAATATTTAAGAATCTATATAATTTATTAAAAAATAAAAAATTTCATTTTAAAACATTTTTTTTTAAAACTTTAGGAATACTTTCTGTAGTTATTTTCTTTTTTAATTTTAATTGGGGTTTAAATTATTTAAAACTTCCTTTAACTTCTGTGTTAAACATTTCTAATTCTAAGTATTCAACAACTGAATTGGTTGATTTTACAAAGAAATTAATCATTAAAACAAATGAAATTCAACAACATATCACTAAAAATGATACTGTAATTGTAGCAAATCCATATCCAAAAAAAGAGCTTCGCATTATGGCTTTTGATGCTTATAAACAATTGGCAAAAGAAAATGATACTTTTACATACAACCACTTTTCAGTTAAAAGTTCCTTGTTTAGTGTGCCATTAACTTATATGGGATTTGCCGGATATTTAAATCCGTTTACTAATGAAGCACAAGTAAATTATTTAATTCCTAAAAATTCTTATCCAGCAACCGTTTGTCATGAAATGGCACATCAAATTGGAATTGCTTCTGAAAGTGGTGCAAATTTTGTTGGTTACTTAGCTACAATAAATTCTAAAGATTCTTATTTTAATTATGCGGGTTATTTAATGGCTTTAAAATATTGTTTATATGAACTTTACAATAAAAATCCGAAGGAATATAAATTGCTTAAAACTTCTGTAAATAAAGGAATTTTAAAAGATATTCAACAAAATCAAACCTTTTGGAAAAAATATCAAAACTGGAGTGAAAAATATTTTAAAAGTTTCTACAATTCTTTTTTAAAAGCAAACAAACAAAAAGATGGAATAAAAGGATACAATAAAGTAGTATTCTTATTAATTAATTACTATAAATCTCATCAATTATAGCGAATAAGGTTTATTTTCGCACTATGCACAAACAAATTACAAGTCCACAAAACAGTTATATTAAAGAGCTAATTCAACTTAAAGAAAAGTCGCGTTTACGAAAAAAAACAGCTACATTTTTAATTGAAGGATTGCGTGAAATCTCCTTAGCTTTAAAAGGAAATTATACTATTAAAACTTTGCTGATTGACGTTTCAATTTTTGATATTAATTTGATTGATAGTTTATTAGAAAACAAAAATGATACTGTTGAAATTATTGAAATTTCAAAAAATGTATATAAAAAATTAGCTTTACGAACTACCACTGAAGGAATTTTAGCTGTTGCTAAAACCAAAAAATTAAATTTAGATAGTCTTACATTTAAAACTAAAAATCCATTAATTTTGGTAGCTGAAGCACCAGAAAAACCAGGTAATATTGGCGCTTTATTGCGTACCGTTGATGCCGCTGGTTTAGATGCAGTTTTAATTGCCAATCCTAAAACGGATATGTACAATCCAAATATTATTCGTTCAAGTGTTGGCTGTATTTTCACCACTCAAATTGCTACAGGATCTACTTCTGAAATTATACAATTTTTAAAAGATAATAATATAAATATGTATGGTGCAGCTTTAACTGCTTCCGTAGCGTATCAAACCGTAAATTATACAAAACCTACTGCCATAATAGTTGGCACAGAAGCCACAGGATTAACGGATGAATGGCTTTTAAATACCACTCAAAATATAATTATTCCTATGAAAGGAGAAATTGATTCTATGAATGTTTCCGTGAGTGCAGCAATCATTATTTTTGAAGCAATTAGACAACGAAATTTAAAATAACCTTATGAATCCAACTACTTTATTTTATATTTTAATAGCCATTATTGTGGCAAAATATCTTTTTGACACCTTCTTAGATTCTAGAAATGCTAGTCATTTTAACGATGCAATTCCAAAAGAACTAAATGATATTTATTCAGAAAAAGAATACATTAAATCGCAAAACTACAAGAAAGTTAATCATAAATTTTCATTAATTACAAGTACATTTTCCTTAATTGTTACCTTACTTTTTTTTGGGATTGATGGTTTTGCAATAGTTGATTCTATTGCCAGAAGTTTTTCTCAAAATGAAATTATAATTGCACTTATATTCTTCGGAATTATATTTTTTGGAAGTGATATATTAAACATTCCTTTTTCCTATTACAAAACTTTTGTAATTGAAGAAAAATTTGGTTTTAATAAAACCACGTTAAAAACTTTTGTTTTAGATAAAATTAAAAGTTGGCTTATGTTAATACTAATTGGTGGCGGAATTTTAGCACTTATTACTTGGTTTTATCAAATTACCACGATTAATTTTTGGTGGTATGCATGGATTTTAATTAGTGGATTTAGTATTTTATTAAATCTTTTTTATGCTAAATTAATTGTTCCCATTTTTAATAAACAAACACCTTTAGAAGATGGAGAATTAAAAACTGCTATTGAACAGTTTGCTTCTAAAATCGGATTTAAAATTCAAAATATTTATGTTATTGATGGTTCAAAACGTTCTTCTAAAGCAAATGCCTATTTCTCTGGCTTTGGAAGTCAAAAACGTATTACTTTATATGATACTTTAATTAAAGATTTAACCACTGATGAAATTGTAGCCGTTTTGGCACACGAAGTTGGCCACTATAAAAACAAACACATTATTTATAATATGATTTTATCAGTTTTATTAATGGGCTTCACCTTATATATTTTATCTTTATTAGTTGGTAATTTAGCCTTATCACAAGCTTTAGGAGTTAGTACTAATAGTTTTCATATTGGCTTAATTGCATTTTCAATATTGTATAGTCCTATTTCTGAAATTACAAGTTTTTTTATGAATATATTATCTAGAAAGTTTGAATATCAAGCCGATAACTATGCCAAAACCCATTTTACTTCATCTTCATTAATTTATGCCTTAAAAAAATTATCTAAAAATAGTTTAAGTAATTTAACTCCTGATAATCTGTATGTTAAAATACATTATTCTCATCCAACCTTACTGCAGCGTATTCAAAATTTAAAAAAATAATTTAGTCGTTGCCTATTAAATTTTAAAATAGTATTTTTAATCTATGACGTACAACTTAAGCACAGAAGAAGAAAATAAAGAAATTACCAAGCGATATAAAGATTTGCTTAAAGGTGCGTATCAAACTTTTACTACTACCGATAAAAAAGAAATAAGAAAAGCTTTTGATATTGCTCTTGAAGCTCATAAAAATCAACGAAGAAAAACAGGAGAACCTTATATTTTTCACCCAATAGCTGTTGCTAAAATTGTAGCTTATGAAATTGGATTAGGAGCTACTTCAATTATTTCAGCTTTATTACATGATGTTGTAGAAGATACGGATTACACCATTGAAGATATTGAGCAGTTATTTGGAGAAACTGTTGGTAGAATTGTTAATGGACTTACTAAAATTTCACATCTAAAAAAAGATAAAGACACTTCTTTACAAGCAGAAAATTTTAGAAAAATGCTACTTACTTTAAATGATGATGTAAGAGTAATTTTAATCAAAATTGCAGACCGTTTGCATAATATGAAAACAATGGATGCAATGCCAATACATAAGCAGTTGAAAATTTCATCTGAAACCTTATATATTTATGCACCTTTAGCACATCGTTTAGGTCTGTATAACATTAAAACTGAGTTAGAAAACCTAGGTCTTAAATACACAGAACCAGATGTTTATAATGATATTAAACAAAAAATAACTCAAAGTAAAGAAGAACAAGATAAATATATAGAATCGTTTTCAAACATTATTAAAATATCTTTAGATAAAGAAGAATTTAAATATATAATTAAAGGAAGACGAAAATCTATATATTCTATCCGTAAAAAAATGCTCACTCAAGGTGTAACCTATGATGAAGTTTACGATAAGTTTGCCATTAGAGTTATTTATGAATCTACCTTAAAAGATGAAAAATTTGATGCTTGGAAAATATATTCAATTGTAACAGACCATTTTAGACCAAATCCAAGTAGGTTAAGAGATTGGATTAGCCAACCTAAATCTACTGGTTATGAATCCTTACATATAACGGTAATGGGACCAAAAGGAAAATGGGTTGAAGTACAAATACGATCTGCTAGAATGGATGAAATTGCCGAAAAAGGATATGCAGCTCATTATAAATATAAAAACCAAAATGAACGCGAAAGCGGATTAGATGATTGGCTTAATCGCATTAAAGACTCCTTAGAAAATCCAAGTGGTAATGCTATTGACTTTGTTGAAGATTTTAAATTAAATTTATATGCAAAGGAAATATTTATTTTTACACCAAATGGCGATTTAAAAGCACTCCCAAAGAATGCCACTGCATTAGATTTTGCTTTTGCCATTCACTCTCAAGTTGGAATGAATTGTAGAGGAGCTAAGGTAAATGGCAAGTTAAAGCCCATAAGCCAGGTTTTAAAAAGTGGTGATCAAGTTGAAATTATTACCTCTAAAATTCAAAAACCAAGTTTTGGATGGTTAGATTTTGTAGTAACTGCCCGTGCAAGAACTAGAATTAAAAATGCATTAAAGGAAGATGAAAAGTTAATAGCACAGGAAGGAAAAGAAATTTTAATACGAAAATTAAGGCATCTTAAAATTAAACTTTCTGAAAAAGTAGTTAATGATTTGGTTAGTTATTTTAAATTAAACACAAGTCTAGATTTATTTTTTAGAATTGGTAGCGGTTCTATTGATAATAAACAACTAAAAGAGTTTGCCGCACAAAAAAATAATGCTATTGTAAATTTTTTTAAAAACAGAATTAAGCGTAGTCCAAAACTCAATCAAATTGATAAAGATGAAGTAACTGAAAAATTTGATTCATTAGTTTTCGGAAAAGATGAAGAGCAATTGGAATACAAAAAAGCACCTTGCTGCAATCCTATTCCTGGAGATAAAGTTTTTGGATTTATAACTATAAATGATGGTATAAAAGTACATAAAACCGATTGCCCAAATGCTGTAAGTTTACGTTCAAACTATGCTTATAGAATTATTTCTGCAAAATGGATTGATTCTACAAAGCAAGAATTTAAAGCCATTTTAAAAATACATGGAATTGACCATGTAGGAATGGTAAATGAAATTACACAAATTATATCACATAATATGAATGTAAATATCCACAGTTTAAATATTTCTGGGGATGATGGTATTTTTGAAGGAAAAATACTATTAAGTGTTAAAAATAAAGCACAACTTGAAAAATTAAGTGCCAGCATTAAAAAAATTGAAGGAATTAATAAAGTCGATAGAATTTACAAATTATAACTATTAACAATACAAAGTTGAAAACTACATTAATAAGTCAAATTATATTTAAAAATTAAAAGTAACTTTGTAACAACAGCTAAAAGCTCAAAAGTATTTTATGAATAAAGAGAATCAAAATATTGTAAAAAGCGTTTTTATTAATTTTTTAGAATCAAATGCACACAGAAAAACACCTGAACGATTTGCCATATTACAAGAAATTTATGATTTAGATGTTCATTTTGATATTGAATCACTTTATATTCAAATGAAAAATAAAAATTATCGGGTTAGTAGAGCAACACTATATAACACCATAGAATTACTTTTAGAATGTGGTTTAGTTAGAAGACATCAATTTGGTCAAAACCAATCCTATTACGAAAAATGCTACTTTGACAAACAACATGATCATATTATTTTAACAGACACCAGTGAAGTTATTGAATTTTGTGATCCAAGAATAGAAACCATTAAAAAAACGATTGAAGATACTTTTGATATTAAAATTCATAACCACTCTCTTTATTTTTACGGAATAAAAAACAACAAAAACAACTAATATCTATTTAAATGAATGTAAATTTATTATTGGGCTTACAATGGGGCGATGAAGGCAAGGGTAAAATTGTAGACGTTCTAACAACTAATTATGACTTAATTGCTCGATTTCAAGGAGGTCCAAATGCCGGTCATACTTTAATGTTTGATGGTCATAAACACGTATTACATACTATTCCTTCAGGTATTTTTCACAAAAAAGCAAAAAATATTATTGGAAATGGAGTAGTTATTGATCCTGTAATTTTTAAAAAAGAAATTGATGATTTAGCTAAATTTAATTTAGATATTCCTTCAAAACTTTTTATTTCAAGAAAAGCACATTTAATATTACCAACTCATAGATTATTGGATGCGGCAAGTGAAACTTCAAAAGGAAAAGCTAAAATTGGCTCTACTTTAAAAGGTATTGGACCAACTTACATGGATAAAACAGGCAGAAACGGCATGCGTGTAGGTGATTTAGAACTTTCTAACTGGAAAGAGAAATACAAAACTTTAGCCGCAAAACATTTGAAAATGTTAGCATTTTTTGATGTAGATATTCAGTTTGATTTAGCAGAATTAGAAACTGAATTTTATGAAGCTATTACCGTTTTAAAAACAATACCTTTTATTGATAGTGAAGAATATATTAATAATGCACTAAATAATAATCAATCCATATTAGCAGAAGGAGCTCAAGGTTCACTTTTAGATATTGACTTTGGAACCTATCCGTTTGTAACTTCTTCAAACACAACTGCCGCAGGTGCTTGTACTGGCTTAGGTGTTGCTCCTAGTAAAATAGGTGAAGTATTTGGTATTTTTAAAGCATACACAACACGTGTTGGTTCAGGACCTTTTCCTACAGAATTGTTTGATGAATACGGTAAAAAAATGGCAAAAGTTGGAAATGAATTTGGTGCAACAACAGGAAGACCAAGAAGATGCGGTTGGCTAGATTTAGTAGCTTTAAAATATGCTGTTCAAATTAATGGAGCCACACAATTAATGATGATGAAATCCGATGTCTTATCTGGTTTTGATAAAATAAAAGCCTGTACTTCATACAATTATCAAGGTGAAGAAATCACACATTTACCATATAATATTGAAGCACACAACGTAACGCCTAATTTTACTGAATTTGAATGTTGGAATGAAGATTTAACTTCTATCTCAAACTTTGATGGATTACCTAAACAACTGAAATCTTATATCAAATTTATTGAAGATTTTGTTGAAGTTCCAGTTAAAATTGTTTCAGTTGGACCAGACCGAAAACAAACTATTTTAAGATAATCTTTTAGAAAGATAATTATAACAAATGGCGTAGAAGTACTATTTTAGTATAAAAAATTCATTGTGCATTTTAATTCTTTAAACTTACTGTTAACCTGAGTTCGATGTAAGAAAATAAATACGGGGTTGAAAATCAACAAGCTACGTCATTGCGATGAATGAAGCAAAGCGAAATGAGGAAGCAATCTCATTTTTATGAAAAGATTACTTCAAATTATGGCACTACATTTATAATTTTCGCAATGAAATTTTGATTTTCAGTTATTTAAAGTAAATCCTTAGGTCGAACTCAGATTGTTACATCATAATGCACAAAGGGTTAATGTTAATATAATTGTAAAAGTTGAACAACCACTTTAAATCAAGTAGTAAAATCACTAAATTCGCATATAACATTTAAATCTTGAAAATCTGAAAAAATTAATTTTTATTTAATTTTTATGATAACTATTAATATTCCAAACAAAAAAATAATTCAAGCAAAACACCTAGTACTTGATTATAATGGAACTATTGCTATTGATGGAACTCTAATATTTGGAGTAGAAGAAAAATTAAACTTCTTAGCCAATACTATCAATATTCATGTAATTACTGCTGACACTTTTGGTAAAGCACAGCAAAACCTTAAAAATACTCATTGCAAATGCACCATAATTAAAGGACAGAAACAAGCAATATATAAACAGAAATTTATAGCTACCCTTGGTTCAAAAAATGTTATTGCAATAGGAAATGGTTTAAATGATAGCTTAATGCTAAAAAGTGCCGTACTAGGTATTGTAGTTATTCAGGATGAAGGTGCATCTATAAAAACAATGGTTAATGCAGATATTATTTGTAAAAATATTTTAGATGCACTTGATTTACTTAGTAATCCGTTAAGAATTTCTGCAACCTTAAGAAATTAATTCTATGAAAAAAATAGCACTTTCCGATAATCATAAAAGAGTACTTGAATCTTCTATCTACTTAATAGAAAAATTATCTTTAGAACTTGAACAAGAATTAAATGGTAGTAACAATAAAATTATGAATAACGTAATTAATGATGAAGACGAAAAAAAAATTTATCATATAAATTTATTGATTCAAGAGATAAAAGCTGAAATTAATTTTATAACTATTAAATACAATCTTAAACCTGTATCACATAATTTATCACAATTTATTGATTCTCGTAAAGCAAAAATGTGGGAAATTTTATGTGATACTAAACCTGAAAAACTAAAAGGCTGGGGTAATTTTCCTAAAAAATATTCAAAGGAATTAGATTCTGATGTTGATAAACTATTAAAGTTAGTAGAAAGTATCTAATTAAAATTATAGAGGTCCTTAGGTAGTTACATAACTAAAAAAAAATAGTTATTTCATTATCATTTTCACCTCTAATTAAAACTAAAAATCTTTTTAAATGCAATGAATTTACAAACCTGAGTTCGATGTAAGAAAATAAATACTGGGTTGAAAATCAACAAGCTACGTCATTGCGTATTCTATGACTCCACCAAATATATTTCAAATATTTTCAGGCAGCATATTTTAGTATATCTACAT
>NZ_JAKIUR010000054.1 GCF_021647475.1 Lutibacter sp. | reverse complement strand
AAAAACAATATTAAAATGAACTTCAAAGACAAAAAAAGAAGTGAAAATTACATTTTTTGACAAAAACCAATCTAAAATTTATCTAAAACTTGGATTGGTGAAATTTGTTGAATTTTGCAACGGTCTTATGTTGTGCATTTTGACTCTTTAAACTTACTGTTATGTCAGTTCGATTTCTATAACACAACTAAACGGTTTAGCTGAAAAGTTTTGAAAAACAGAGAGTTTTTCAAAACACTTTAAAAAAGTGTATTTTCGAGTAATGAGTGAGCATATATTGAAAAGGCATAACAAAATATTATTGATGTATCATTTGGTTTTTCCATTGAGATATCGAAAATCAGTTATAACAAAAGAAATAGGAGAAGGGTTAAAAGATATTTGTTTAGAAATTTCTGAGCACTATGATGTGCATTTTATAGAGATAGGGTATGAATCAAACCACGTTCATTTTTTGGTTCAAAGCGTTCCAAATTATTCTGTTTCAAAAATGATTAGGATATTGAAAAGTATTACGGCTAAGGAATTATTTCAAAGATATCCAGAAATTAAGATTAAACTTTGGGGAGGTAAATTTTGGACTAGAGGGTTTTATGCAAATACTGTTGGGCAATATTCCAATGAGGAAGTAATTGAGGCATATGTAAAAAACCCAAGGAACGGAGAAAGAATATAAAAAAGTACATTCAGATCGACTAACATTGTTTTGATACCTCGATGGCTCTGCCTCGGGGTAGTTCATTGAACTGAAGAAAAAGGACCACCATTTTCTTTAAATCTAATTTTGTTTGTAGGTACTTGAAACATATATTCAAATAATGCAATTCCCCAACTAATAATTATAATTGAAGCTAAACCTAACTTATTAAACCATTTCCATTCAGAAAACTTAAGATGACCATACCAAGCAATTGTCATAAACGTATTAGATAAAATTAAAAGTCCAATGGTTAAAAATGCTTTCATATCAGTTTTCTTAAAATTAGCTTAAAATTAATAAATTTAGCATGAAGAGGAAAACGTTTTTTAATAAAAAAAACACGTCATTACGAGAAACGTAGCGACGAAGTAACCCGTCACTCTACCTCATCACGTCATTACGAAAGAGGCACAATTGAAGTAATCTCATCTAACTAGAAACAGATTGCTTCATTCCACTACGTTTCATTCGCAATGACGTTATTACGAGGAGTACAACACCGAAGTAATCTCATAAACATTGTAACAATCATCAAAAAGATTATTTCATTCTATTTTATTTTAGTTGCAATAATTAAATCAGTTAAAATCTTTAACAGCAAATAAACCATCAAACAATTCAAGAACTTAATTCTATTTTTTATCTTTGCAAATCGAAAAAAAGCATAAAGAATGAAAATATCATACAATTGGTTAAAACAATTTTTAAAAATTGATTGGGAAGCTGAAAAAACTGGAGAATTGTTAACCGATTTAGGTTTAGAAGTTGAAGGCATAGAACGTGTTGAATCTATTAAAGGAAGCCTTGAAGGAGTTGTAATTGGAAAGGTGTTAACTTGTGAAAAACATCCAAATGCCGATAGATTAAAAATAACAACAGTAGATTTAGGAAACGGAGCACCTGTACAAATTGTTTGCGGAGCACCAAACGTTGCTGCCGGTCAAACAGTACCTGTAGCTACCATTGGAACGATGTTATATGATGAAAAGGGTGAAGGATTTAAAATTAAAAAAGGTAAAATACGAGGAGAAGAAAGTCTTGGAATGATTTGTGCCGAAGATGAATTAGGGTTAGGAAGCAGTCACGATGGCATTTTAGTGTTAGATGAAACTATTGAGGTTGGAACCAAAGCTGCGGAAGTTTTCAATATTGAAACTGATGAAGTTTTTGAAATAGGGTTAACGCCAAACCGTGCTGATGCCATGAGTCATTTTGGAGTTGCCAGAGATTTACGAGCAGGATTGGCTCATAAAGAAATTAATATTGAGTTAATTTCACCATCAGTAAGTGATTTTAGAGTAGATGATAGAACTTTAAAATTTGATGTAGAAGTAGAAAATAATGAAAAAGCACCGCGTTATGCTGGTGTAACTATTTCAGATATTACGGTAAAAGATTCTCCTGAATGGATTCAAAATAGATTAAAAACTATAGGATTATCTCCAATAAATAACATAGTTGACGTTACTAATTATGTGTTGCACGAATTGGGGCAACCACTACACGCTTTTGATGCCGCTAAAGTTAAAGGAAATAAAATTTTAGTTAAAACTTTGCCAAACGGAACTACATTTACAACTTTAGACGGAGTAGAACGGAAATTACACGAAGAAGATTTAATGATTTGTAATGCAAACAGTGTACCTATGTGTATTGCAGGTGTGTTTGGAGGAATAGAATCAGGAGTTACTGAAAATACGACTTCAATATTTTTAGAAAGTGCCTATTTTAATCCAGTTTCAATTAGAAAAACTGCAAAACGTCATGGTTTAAATACTGATGCTTCTTTTAGGTTTGAGCGTGGAATTGATATTAATTTTACAAAATATGCACTAAAACGTGCAGCAAATTTAATAATTGAAATAGCAGGTGGTAAAATTTCATCTGAAATAGTAGATTTATATCCAAACAAAATTGAAGATCATCAAGTTTTTTTAAGTTATGAAAAAATGGATCGTTTAATTGGTGTTGAAATTCCAAGAGAAACGGTTAAAAATATTTTAGCATCATTAGAAATCAAATTTAATAGTGTAACTGATGGAGGTTTAGGTTTAACCATTCCTTCTTATAGAGTTGATGTTACTAGAGAAGCAGATGTAATTGAAGAAATATTACGTGTTTATGGCTATAATAATATTGAGTTTTCTCCTAAATTAAATATGTCCATTTCAGCAAACGATTTTGATGAAGTTAAAATAAATAACCTGATTTCAAACCAATTAGTTGCTCAGGGATTTTATGAAACTATGGCAAATTCATTAACTAAAGCTAGTTATATTTCATTAACTGAATCATTAAAAGAAGATCATAATATTGAAATATTAAACCCTTTAAGTAGTGATTTAGGTGTAATGCGTCAATCATTGTTATTCAGCGGTTTAGAATCTGTAATTTATAATATAAACAGAAAAAGAAATAGTTTAAAATTCTTTGAATTTGGTAAAACTTATCATCAATATGAAAGTGGAAAAAGTGAACAAAAACATTTAACGTTATTTGTTTCAGGAGCTACTAATAAAGAACGATGGAATTCGGAAACAAAAAAATCTAATTTCTTTTATTTAAAAGGAATTGTTACTACTATTTTATCTCGTTTAGGAATTCAAAATATAAAACCTATACCTACTAAAAATGATATATTTTCTGAAGGATTAACACTAAGTTTAGGTAAAACCAAATTAGTAGATTTGGGTGTAGTTAAAAAATCTATTTTAAAAGAATTTGGAATTAAACAAGAAGTTTTATTTGCAGATTTTAATTGGGAAAATGTTCTAAAATTATCAGGAAATTCTAAACTTAAGATAAAATTATTGCCAAAATATCCTTCTGTTAAAAGAGATTTTGCTTTGTTATTAGATAAAGAAACCACCTTTAATGAAATTTATAATTTAGCTTTTCAGGCAGAACGAAAATTATTAAAAGAAGTTGATTTATTTGATGTGTATGAAGGCGATAAATTACCAGAAGGTAAAAAATCTTATGCCGTAAGTTTTTTGTTACAAGATGGAAATAAAACACTAAACGACAAGCAGATAGATAAAATTATGGAACGATTTAAACAAACCTTTGAAAAAAATGTAGGAGCTACTTTACGTTAGTACGTTTAAATAAAATAGTACTGATTGTTTGTAATTAGTAATAATAAAAAACAACGTTATGCTGAACCTGCCTGTCGGCAAGGCAGGCTCGTTTCAGCATCTTATACTATTTGATAATCAGTATTTTATTGAAATAGACACTGAAACAAGTTTAGTGTGACGGACGTTATATTAGATTATAAATATGTAAAAATACTATTATTTATATTGATAATAAATTAAGATGAATTTAACTTGTAACTTGTTTAAATATCATTAATTCTTAGTAAATTTATACTTCATAATACGGCAAAATCAACAAGGGAAATGCCGTAATAAAAATTTATTAAATATTAAAAATAATATTATGGAAAAATCAATAAAAGGAACAAGAACTGAACAAAATTTATTAAAATCATTTGCAGGTGAAAGTCAAGCAACAAATAGGTATGAATTTTTCTCAAAAGTAGCCAAAAAGGAAGGTTACGAACAAATTTCAAGAATTTTTCAAGAAACAGCAAATCAAGAAAAACAACATGCAAAACGTTTTTTTAGATTTTTAGAAGGTGGAATGCTTGAAATTACAGCAACATATCCTGCAGGAATAATAGGAAGAACTACCAAAGAAAACTTAGAAGCAGCTGCAGCAGGAGAAAATGAAGAATGGACAGATTTGTATCCTAAATTCGCAGAAATAGCAGCAGAAGAAGGGTTTCCAAAAATAGCTACGGCTTATAGAATGATTGCCAGAGTAGAAGCAGAACATGAAAGAATATATTTAAAATTACTTCAAAATATTTCAGAAGACACGGTATTTATAAAAGATGGTAAAGTTTGGTGGAAATGTATAAATTGTGGATATGTTTACGAAAGTAAAAAAGCATTAGAAGTATGTCCAGCTTGTTTGCATCCTAAAGCTTATATGCAATTGAGAGGTAATGATATTTAACGAATAGATAAAAATAATAAGAGTAGCTTTAAATATTTATTTAATTTTAAGTAGTATTACGTCAAACTGAATTTATTTCAGTTTCTCATTAAACAGAGTATGAGATTCTGAAATAAATTCAGAATGACGTCTTTTTAGGAGTATATTGAGTATTTTTTTTTAATTTTGCACAAACATATTTCAATGTACAAACGAATTATTCGTCCGCTATTTTTCTTATTTGATCCTGAAAAGATTCATCATTTTACATTTTTTTTTGTTAAAATTATTACTAAAATTCCAGGAGCTTCATATTTAGTTAGCAGTACGTTTGTGATTGAAAATCCTAAATTAGAACGAAAATTATTTGGACTTACTTTTAAAAATCCTGTGGGTTTGGCAGCTGGTTTCGATAAAAATGCAACACTTTATAATGAATTGGCCAATTTTGGTTTTGGATTTATTGAAATTGGTACAGTTACACCGAAACCTCAGTATGGAAATCCTAAGAAGAGATTATTTCGATTAATAGAAGATGAAGGAATTATTAACCGAATGGGATTTAATAATAATGGTGTTGACGAGGCGATTAAGCAACTTAAAAAGAATAAACACAAAGTTATTATTGGTGGTAATATTGGAAAAAACACAGCAACTTTACCAGAAAATTATACAGAAGATTACGTTATTTGTTTTAAAAAATTACACCCGTATGTAGATTATTTTGTGCTAAATGTGAGTTGTCCAAATGTTGGAAGTCACGCTAAATTAAATGATAAAGATTATTTAATTGAGCTAATTACTTCAATAAAAAAAGAAAATAAGAAGTTTAAAAATCAAAAGCCTATTTTATTAAAAATTGCACCTGATTTAAATACTATTCAGCTAGATGAAATTATTGAAATTATAGCAGAAACAAAATTAGATGGAGTAATTGCAAGTAATACATCAATAAGTAGAAAAGGATTAAAAACTTCAAATAAACAACTTGATGCAATTGGTTATGGAGGGTTAAGTGGAAAACCTATAAAAGATAAAAGTACCAAAGTGATTAAATATTTAGCAGAAAAATCTGATAAGGCTTTTCCAATAATTGGAGTAGGAGGAATTCATTCCGCAGAAGATGCTCTTGAAAAACTTAATGCAGGTGCAGATTTAATTCAAATTTTTACCGGATTTATTTATGAAGGACCAGCATTAGTTAAAAAAATTAATAAGGCTATTCTTAATGTGAAAAGTTTAAAGAGCTAAAAATCGTCATTCCTGCGTAGGCAGGAATCCAAAATGAAGCGTAAATAGATTCCTGCCGAAGTTTATTTTGAGCGATAATTAAAAGGTAGGAACGACATAAAATACTATAAAAATAATTTGAATTACGAAATCCTAATATCGTTTATTGGAGCCTCTATGTTGCTAACATTAATGCCAGGACCAGATATTTTATACGTTTTAATGCAAAGTATTACTAACGGTAAAAAATATGGAATTGTAACAGCTTTTGGGTTAGTTTCAGGAGTTATTATACATACAACTTTAGTAGCATTTGGTGTCTCAGCAATAATTAAACATTCTGAAAATTTATTTTTAGGACTTAAAGTTGTTGGGGCTTTGTATTTATTATTTTTAGCATATAAATCATTAGTTTCAAAAGAAGTTATTCATTTAGATAAAAAAGTTTCCTCAATTAATATGTTTAAGTTGTATAGAAGAGGTTTTCTTATGAATGTTATTAATCCGAAAGTCTCTATTTTCTTTTTGGCATTTTTCCCAGGTTTTTTATATAGCTCAACTCAAAATACAATCATTCAGTTTTATGTATTGGGTATCTTATTTATGCTACAAGCATTCATAATATTTACGTTGGTTTCAATTTTATCAGGACAGTTTTCTTCGTATTTAAATTCACATAAATCTTTTTCAAAAAATATTAAGTGGTTTAAAGTAATTGTTTTTATAGCAATTGCTATTTTTATATTATTTTCATAATCGGTTTTGTATATTTGAGCAATTATGAAAAAAGTGAAACTTATTGAGTGCCCACGTGATGCTATGCAAGGAATAAAATCTCACTTTATTCCTACAGAAGCAAAAGCACGATATATTAATGCTTTATTACGTGTTGGTTTTGATACGGTTGATTTTGGAAGTTTTGTATCTCCAAAAGCTATTCCTCAAATGAGAGATACTGCAGCTGTATTATCTAAGTTAGATTTAAGAAAAACGGAAAGTAAATTATTGGCTATTATTGCCAATATTCGTGGAGCAAATGATGCTTCTCAATTTGAAGAAATTAATTATTTAGGATATCCTTTTTCTATTTCTGAAAATTTTCAGATGCGTAATACCGGCAAAACGATTGCTCAATCTACCCTTATTTTAGATGAAATTTTAAATATTGCTACTAAAACGAATAAAGAAGTGGTTGCTTATTTATCTATGGGATTTGGGAATCCTTATGGTGATCCCTGGAATGTGGATATTGTTGCTAACTGGACTGAAAAATTAACTAAAATGGGAGTGAAGATTATTTCTTTATCAGATACCATTGGAAGTTCAAATGCTGAAATTATTGATTATCTATATTCAAATTTAATTCCTGCTTATCCCAATATTGAATTTGGTGCACATTTACATACAACTCCTTCTACTTGGTTTGAAAAAGTTGATGCAGCATTTAAAGCAGGTTGTAATCGTTTTGACGGTGCTATTATGGGTTATGGAGGCTGTCCAATGGCAAAGGATGAACTTACTGGGAATATGCCTACTGAAAAATTGGTTTCCTACTTTAACCAACATAAAATAACCACTAATATTCAAGCAATGTCTTTTGAAAGTGCTTATAATGAGGCAATTAAAATCTTTTAATTAATCTTTTTTTTTTAAAACTGACTTTCGTCATCTTATTTAGAATTAATCTAAATAAGTGTTGTGTAATAAAAGTAACTTATCTATTTTTGCGATGTTATTTATAATCAGTCTAAATAAAAATAATGTACTAAAAATGAAAAAAATTACAATTATAGTAGCCGTATTATTGCTAAATTTAATAAGTTATTCACAAAGTAAATCAGGAGATTTACAACACAGTTCCGGTCAAAAAATTTTAAAAAAAAGTACAACTTCCAGAATTACTATTGGCGGTTATGCACAAATAGATTATAACGAACCTGATGGAAAGGAAGTTGGAAATTTAGACATTCACCGGTTTGTAATGTTGTTAGGCTATAAATTTAATAATAAAGTAAGTTTTTTAACTGAAATAGAATATGAGCATGTTAAAGAAGTATTTGTTGAACAAGCTTACATTCAATATAAAGCAACTTATAAAATTAATGTTTTGGCAGGATTAATGTTGGTGCCTATGGGTATTATAAATGAATATCACGAGCCAGATACTTTTTATGGGGTAGAACGACCAAGTGTTGATAAATACATCGTACCAACTACTTGGAGAGAAATAGGGATTGGTATAAATGGGAGTATTGATAATGCTTCTTTAAAATATCAAGCTTATTTATTTAATGGTTTTTCATCTTATAGAGAAGGAGTGGGATTGTTACGTGGTGTTGATGGATTTAGAAAAGGTCGTCAAAAAGGAGCAGAATCTAATATAAGCTCCCCAAATTTTTCTACTAAGATAGATTTTTATGGTATTCAGGGTTTACGTTTAGGTGTTTCGGGTTATTTTGGAAAAACGCAAACGGATGATACTACCATTGAAGATTCAACAGTTGGAATTACTATGATTGGTTTAGATGCCAGATATCGTTATCAGAAGTTGGAATTAAAAGGACAATATATTACCACAAAATTATCAGATACTGAAAACTATAATACATTAACTGGTAAAGATTTAGGATCAAAAATGTATGGTTTTTACGGTGTAATTGCCTATAATTTTGATTTAAAAGGCGTTGAAAAATTAACACCATTTTTACGGTATGAAAAGTATAATACGCAAGCTAGTACTTCAGGAAGTTTAGTAGCAAATAAAGCTTATGACAAAAATGAATTAGTTTTTGGTTTAAATTATAAAGTTGCTAATGGAGTAGCATTTAAAGCGGATTATCAGCTTGTTAATAATGCAGTTTTAGGAAGTAATACCTCCAAGCAATTTAATGCTGGTGTGGCACTATCATTCTAATATATTTTTAAGTTAATTCACTTTTTGTACTTTACAGATATTTAAAAATTTTAAATAAACTAAAATGGAAAAAAAATATTTACTTAATATGTTCTTTGGTTTTATAACTATAGGAATTATAAATGGTCAAACAACAGAGGCTGTAGTTCCTAGTTTTAAGCTAATTACTTACATAACTGAAGATGGAGGCCTAATTGAAGCATCCTTTTTTAAGGAGAGTAAGGATCTTGTAGTAATTTTTGCCCATGGTGCAATTTTTAATAAGGAAAGTTGGTATTCTATAGCTGAAAAATTGCAAAAAAAACAGATATCTTCTCTTTCTATAGATTTTAGAGGTTATGGAAATAGCAAAAAAGGAAATACAGATAAACGATCATTAGATATACTTGGAGCAGTTGACTTTTTAAAAGGGAAAGGATATCACAATATTTTAATTGTAGGAGGAAGTATGGGAGGTGCAGCAGTGTTAAATGCATTAAGTATAAAAACTGATAAGAGTATAAAAAAGGTAGTACTTCTTGCTCCAGCTGGTGGAGTAGGAATTCATGATAAATCAATAAAAAAATTATTTGTAGTCTCTAAAAATGAACGGCTTTTTGAGAGAGTTAAAAAGATATACAATGAATCAAGCAATCCGAAAGAATTGAAAGTTTTTTCAGGAGCATTTCATGCACAAAATATGTTTAAATCTAAGCATAGGGAAGAGCTTACAAATCTCATTATTAACTTTTTAAATACTGCTGAATAATTAAATGATAATTAAAAATATAAAAAAAATAGTATTAATCTCAATTTTAGTATTCATAACTTCGAGTTTTAGTATTCCAAAAAGAATTGATACATTAATTCAAAAAGAGATAGAAAGAACATTTAATATTAAAAGTTTTACTATAAAACCTATTGATATTACGAATGAAATAAACAAACAATTACCTTTAAAAATTAATAATTCAAATTTTAAAGAAATAACTGTTAACAGTAAATTATTAGGATATTATTATCATGGAAAGGCTTTTGGTAAAGTAGATTATTTTGACTTTTTGGTCATTTTTGACACTAATTTAGTGATAAAAAAAATAAAAATATTAATTTATAGAGAAGATAGAGGAAGTGAAATAGGTAGCAAACGATGGTTAAAACAATTTATAGGAAAAAGTGCAACAAATTCTTTTATTTATGAAAAAGATATTGTTGGAATTTCAGGAGCAACTATTTCAGCTAAATCTATGACTTCTAAAATAGATAAATTGATGCAATCCATTCAAATATTGTCTAAAAACAAAATATTATGATTCAGTTTCATGGTTTAATTCATAAGTTTCCAAAAGAAATTAAAAATCTAATTTTAATTTTTATAATGGTTTTAAGTGTAGGTTTTTATGGAGGATTATTTTTTGTAAATAACACTACTGCAATGAAATCAAATGGAATAGAAAATCGATATTTAGGAAACGAAAATGATACTAATGCAAAAGTGATGTTATTTAAAAAGAGCAAATCTGAAATGTTAACCATTGTTCACAATCATATTTTATCCTTGTCAGTTATCTTCTTTTTAATTTCATTACTAATATCAATTACTTCATTACAAAAAAAAATAAAATATTTTTTAATGTTTGAACCTTTTGCCTCTGTTTTGTTAACTTTCGGTGGAATTTATATATTATGGAGCGGCGTATTGTGGTTTAAATATATCATTTTACTTTCGGGCATTTTAATGACTTTAAGTTATACATTGGCTGTTTTTTTTATAATTCAACAGTTATATTTTAAAAATATAAAATAAAAGAAGCTGATTAAAAAACTATTAAATCGTCATTCTGAATTTAGTTCAGAATCTTAACTTATTTATCTAAATATTACCACGTTGTGCATTATGATAAAATTTCGTCAATTCGAGTGAATTTTAGCCTTTTTAGGCTTAAAATTAGTATCGAGAATAGGTTTTTTAATTTAGAAACAATCGTTCTCGATACAATTTTTTATCAAAAATTACTCGAACTGACGTAATAGTATGTTTAAATATTATATTTTTTCTTCTTGAAATAAGCAAAAACACATAAAAGTAAAAGAGATATTATTGCATAATAAACCCAACTTGGAATAGGAACTGGATCGCCAGTAGCATAAGAATGTAACCCAGATAGATAATAATTTACTCCAAAATAAGTCATAATTACGGTTGCTAGGCCAAAAATAGTAGCAACATTAAAAGAAAATAGTCCAAATAACTTTGGAATAATTCTCATATGTAAAATAAAAGCATACACTAAAACCGTAACAAGAGCCCAAGTTTCTTTAGCATCCCAACCCCAATATCTTCCCCAAGATTCATTGGCCCAAACTCCACCTAAATAAGTACCAATGCTAACCATAACTAATCCACCAGTGATAGTTAATTCACTTAAATAGGTCATTTCAGTAATAATACGTTTAATTCTCTTCAGATTGGCATCGTTTAGAAATAGCATTAAGGTTAAGTTGATTATTCCTATTATGGCACCCAGCATTAAAAAGCCATAACTTCCAGCTTCCATAGAAACGTGAATGGTTAACCAATAGGATTTTAATACAGGAACCAATGGTGTTATTTCTGGATCTAAAAAACTAAGCATGGAAACCATTAATATAACCGATGCCAATACCATAGTTGCAGCCAAACCACCAAAGGATTTTCGTGTAAATAATATTCCTGCCAAAGTTGAAGTCCAAGCAATGTATATCATAGATTCATAGCCGTTACTCCAAGGTGCTCTACCTGAAATATACCAACGCAAACCTAGTCCAAAGGTGTGAAATGCAAAACCTATTAATACCAAAGTGAATAATATTTTGTAAGCAAGTTTTAAATTTAATTTTGGTTTAAAAACGGAAATGAATAGGAATACTAAAAAGGAAATTCCTAATAAAAAGTAGAGTAGTGCTAATCGATTAAATATGTTTAAATTATCTAATAGAATTTCAGCTTTTATTTTAGTATTAGAAGGCATTATTTTACCTCCTTTTTTATGTTGATAAATACTTAATTCATGGAGTAAATTATCTGCTTTTGTGTAATTATTAGTATGTGTAGCATCTAAAAGAATCGCAGAATAGTTTCTGAAAAAATTTTCGGCAATTTTTAAAGAATTACCATTTGAAATAGTATTTGTATTATGCGTATTATTTGATAACCAAGCACTATTTGAATTACTTTCATTAGGAATTACTTTTAACAGTGAACCTGTAAAAACCATACTTAAAATGTTAACTTTTTCATCTGTTTTAAGTAATTCTTTTTCATAAACTCCTCTATCTACAGGATTGATGCTATAAACTTTATTGACTTCATTTTTTAATTTATAATTCCCATCATTATCAAAAAAATCGTTATAGGATGCATAATTGGTTTGCACTCCAAGTAATTGTCTAAGTTTTTTATGCTTTCCTAGTTTAATTATTTTCACCTTGTACCAATCGCTACTATTTGCGTACATACTTAGTAATAATTGATCAGAAGTTAAACCGTATAAACTTTCTTTTCGTGCTAATTTTCTAAAAATTTCTGAAGAAAGCGTGTGAATAGGTTTCATTCTTCCTCTAAAATCTTGGACTACTAATTTGCTGAATTTATTAGCATGACTTTGAGCTACAATATGTTTAACGTGTAAATCATTTTTAGTGAATTGTGCAAAACTGGTATTTGCAAATAAACTAAAAGCAATTAATAGTAGTAAGGTTGAACTATTGGCTCTTAATTTTTTTATTTGTTTAATCACAAAATGAAATCTGGTTTTTTTGCTAAAAAAAGTAAGTAAAAGACCTATAGTTAATAGAAAATAGCCAATATAAGTAACTAACGTTCCCCAATAATCATGGTTTACACTTAAATAAGTTCCTTTTTCATCTTGGTCAAATGAAGATTGAAAAAAGCGATAACCTTCATAGTTTAAAATGTTATTCATGAAAATTCTAAAGTCTTTGTGAACATTATTTTTAGAATCAATTAACTGAACTTCACTGGTGTATGATGAAGCACTATTTGTACCAGGATACTTATCCATTATAAATTTCTTTAACTTAATAGCAAACGGAATTTCAATTTGTTTTGCTCCATACGCAGCACTTATACTTAATGTTTTAAAATTTAAAATTTGTGGTGTTCCTTCATAATTTTTAATGCCATATACATAAGTATCTTTTGATACTCCATTAACAGAAATATTTAATTGCAATGCTATTTTACTATCACTTTTAAGTTTAGAATTTTTTGATGCCATTTCAATTTTTGCACTTTTATTAAACTCTGGCAATACAAAATTATTTGTTCCATCAGAATATAACGATCTCAACATTAATGGTTTATAGCTATCAGAAGAAGTAATAGTATCCTTTTTCCTTGTTGCCATAACCATTTGAGTAAAGGTTTTATTGGTTTTAAAATAGAGCGAATCGTTTTTAAATAAAATATTTATTGCTCCGTTAACTTCATTCTTTTTAAAATTAAATAATAAATTTCCGAATTGTTTTTGTTCTCCTTGACCAATAAAATATTCTTCTCTGCCTCTCATCCCAGCAATCACCACTTTTAAAGTAGGTTTTCCATCTGGTTTTGTAATCATTTTTTGGATAGGATTGGCAATGACTTTTTTTACTTGAATAGCTACAATATCATCGGCTACGGAATATGATTTATGCCAATTGTTATTTCCTAAAGAAGCAAATAAAACTTCATCATTAAATTTATAGCGTTGGTTGTTTTTAATAACTTGAAATTTTAAATAGGTATTTGATGATAAAAATGTATTTGAAGTTGTGTTTTCACGAATATGCATCATTCCTTCAAAACTAAAATATCTCGTAATTCCTGCTCCAATTAAAATAATTATGATAGCACTATGAAAAATAATAAGCGTCCATTTTTTTTGACGAACCATTTTAAATTTTACAATATTTACGGCAATGGAAATTCCGAACATCACTAATAATAACTCAAACCACCACGATTTAAATATTAATTTTTGAGCAGAAGGTGTTCCAAAATCATTTTCAACAAAAGTGGCAATACTAATAGCAGTTGCAAATAGTAAAATGTACAGTCCAGCAGCTCTTGTGTTAAATAAAAAGTATAAATAGTATTGTGATTTTTTTAGTAGATTTTTCATAAATGCTTTTAACTATTTAAAATTAAGGGATTAACACGCCATTTTCGATAATAAGATCGTATTTATATCCTGCTCCAAAATCTTTATTTAAGGTAACTGTACCTTTAAAAGTGGCAACAGTGCCTTCATTAATAAAAGTGTCAGAAGTTACCACAAGGTCAAATCCGTTATTACTACCGTCATCTAAATGAATCCAGTTTCTTTTCATAATTTCAGGATTTATTTTTGTGCAAACGCCACTAATTTGAACGGTTTTTCCTTCTAATTTCTTTGCGTTTTTAACTAATTCTGAAATTTTCATTGATCCTTTAATAGTTATATTTTTTGGAGTATTTTTAGTTTTAGAACTATTGGAAGCTTTGGATTGTTTAGTGCCAGCACTAGAAGCATGGTTTGCGGCTACTAAACTTCCTGAAATTAAATAAATTTTATCAAACGTTCTATTAAAATCTTTACTTTCAAAATTGGTTTTTAATAATCCGCCTTTGTAGTAGTAAGTTTTTCCTACTTCAATATCCATTAATCGAGTGGCAACCCAAAAAGTATCTTGATTTTCGGTAACATTTAAATACAAATATTTTTTAGTTTTTAAAATTTCATTCACTTTTACCTTATGCATATTTGAACTTACAGGTCCAATTTTGTTTGGGTTATTTGTTGATTCATTAGAAAATATGCCCGAACTTTTTTGTGTATTTGACTGCTGTTTTAAAGGCATAGCTTCAATTTTTTTTGGACCATTATTACAAGCTAATATGCTAGTTAGTAAGATGGCAGTAATTGCCAAAAATTTAAATTTTGAAATCATATTATTTTCTTCTTTTATTGTTAAACCTTTTTACTATTGAGGTATTTAATCTGAAATTATTTTGAATACCATTTCCAGTAGAAACTTCACCATATATATTAAATCTTAAACTTTTAGTAAGTTTTAATGATAAATTTGCACCGTAGTAGTTTTGTTTTGTTACTAAATTATTATTAAAATAATTGTAATTAACCATTCTAAAATAAAAATTTCCACTTAATTTATTTGGAATGATTTCTCGTGAATGTCGCAATGAAATGATGTTACTTTTTAAATAACTAGAACTATTACTATTGAAATTTAAGGATAAGCGTCCACCAATAGTTGGAACTTTACTCCAGCTAATATGTCCATTAATATTATTAGATTTATTCTGATTAGAGCTTTGAAAACGTTTGCTATAACTTATACCAGCATAAACATATTTGGCGGGTTTAAAATTAAAACGTGTTCTAAAACCTTGCCTAGCTTCATTATCATTAAGTAATTTTTCTATGTCAGTTTGAAAAGTTTCGTAATATAAAATTCGTTTTCTTGAATCGTAAGATAGCATTACGTTAAATTTTCTACTAAATCTATATCTAGCGGAAACATATAAATTAGTGAGGTTAATACTATTTTTAACGATACTATCTTTAGTATACAAATCTGCTTCCATAGAAGTAAATAAATTCAAATTTTTCAATATTCTACTTGAATGCTGAAAATAAGCATATCTTCTATCTATATTACCATTATTAGTTTGTTGAAGAATACCTAAAGTTGTTTGTGAATAGAAGTTGTTATTATCAATAGTTCTTCCAATATATCCTCCGTATTCTAATAGATTTGAATTAAAACCATAATCAAAAATATCTGGACGAAAACCTGCAATGGCACCCACGTAATTTTTACCAAAAGATTTTTCTACTTGTAGTCCATCAATAGCTCCAATAGACGATGTTTTATTATTTATTTTTCTTCCTATAACGGCTGAAAAAGTTGGATTTATGTCATATTTTAATGATAAATCATACACATTAAAAACATTATTTGGTTGATAAGCTGAAGTATCTTTTAACTTTATATATTGCCTATAATTTAAATAAGTTTCAAAGGATAAATTTGAATTATTTATATGACTAGCATCCATTGAAAAACGATATAACATTCTATTTCTAGTCTCTGCATTTTTTGAAAAAATACTATAACTTGAAGCAGAAAGTTTACCTCTAACCGTTTGTAAATTTTCTTTTGATTTATTTTTTGTTTTAGGGTTTTTACTTTTAGTGACTACTATTTTTTTTGCAGGAAGCACAATTTTTTTCTTTTTTGAATTAACTTTATAATAATACGATACAACATCATTTTTTTTAATAGCAGAATCAAATAGTATTTTACATACTGCAGATTTTGATGATTTTTGTATAACTAACAGACAAGGCGTTTTTTGATTTAAAAACCGCAAGGAGTCTCCTTTGCTAATGTGTTCAGTACTTTTAAATTTTACATATACGTTTTTTGAAGTTTTAAAAGTTACTTTCCCAGTTATAAGCATATTTTTCCCTTGCCCAAAAGATTTTGAGTAACTAATGATTAAAATTATTATAAATAAGTTATTTCTCATATTATATCTTTAATCCCTACCAGTTGGATGACAATTAAAACATGCGGTACTTTCATATACATAACCACTAACTCCATTATGGTCGCTATCTACTTTTGATTTATTACTATGTTCATGACAAGTAGTACAACTGTAAATTGAATAATTATTTGCAGTGGTATGACAATCTATACATTGATTCCATTCTCCTTGATGTTTTCCGCTATAAATTGGGAAATATTGCCCGTCATGATCAAATGAGGAAGGTGTCCAACCACCTGTGGTATGGCAAACGGTACAATCCGTTGTAAACTGAGCACTAGAATGATTAGGATCTGTGGTATTGTTATAATCAGTTTGATGACAAGAAACACATTCAGGCGAAGCATCAGCATAATTCCCTGTAGTATGACATTGTGCACAATCTGCAATATCATGACCTAAAGTTAAAGGGAAAAAGCTATGGTCAAAAGTAGAAGGTACCCATCCGCCAGTAGTATGGCACGAAGCACAATCCGTTGAAAAACCAGAAGCTGTATGATTAGGATTTGAGGTATTGTTATAATTAGTTTGATGACAAGAAACACACTCAGGCGAAGCATCAGCATAATTTCCTGTAGTATGACATTGCACACAATCTGCAATATCATGACCCAAAGTTAAAGGGAAAAAGCTGTGATCAAAAGTAGAAGGCACCCATCCACCAGTAGTATGGCACGAAGCACAATCCGTTGAAAAACCAGAAGCAGTATGATTAGGATTTGAGGTATTGTTATAATTAGTTTGATGACAAGAAACACATTCAGGCGAAGCATCAGCATAATTTCCTGTAGTATGACATTGTGCACAATCTGCAATATCATGACCTAAAGTTAAAGGAAAAAAATCATGTTCAAAAGTAGCTGGAGTCCAACTATCTTCTGAGTGACATTGTGTACAATCCGTAGGAAAACTTGAGGTTACGTGATTAGGATCGGTTGTGGTGTCAAAATCTTCTTGATGACAACCTACACAAGTATTTGGCGTGTTGCTATAATTACCATATTCTGCTTTATGGCAAGAAACACAATCCTCAGCTATGGTGGCATGAGCTCCATTTAAAGGATAAATATCATTATGATTCCAGTTGGCAGGAGTCCAATTAGGATTAGTAGTGTGGCAGGTTATGCAATCTGTTGAAAAGTTGGCATCTATATGACTAGGATTTTTTGATATATTGAAATCGTTTTGATGACAAGAAACACACTCAGGAGAAGTATCTGAAAAATTATTATCAATATGGCATTCTTTACATACTTTAATATCGTGACCTAAGGTTAATGGAAAGTTTTCATGGTTAAATTCTGCAGGTGTCCAAGAGGTTGCAAAAGCACTATGGCACTCGGTACAATTTGTAGAAAATTCAGCACTAATATGATTTGGATTTGTTGATGCATCAAAATCTTTTTGATGACAATTGATACAATCATTTCCAAGATTATCAAACCTTAAATTTGTTTCTGATTTATGGCATTCAACACAATCTATATTGGAATGAGCACCAACAAGTGCAAAGCCGTTTTCTTCGTGTAATTCAGAAATGTTATTTACAATCCAACTTTTTGGAGTATGGCATCGGGCACAATCATTTCCCACGGAAGCACTATGTACATCGGTATGACAAGAAACACAATCGTTATTTACTTCATTAAAAACCAAAGTGGTATGGCATTCTTTACAATTTATTTCAGAATGAACGCCTTCTAACTTAAAATTTGTAGCATTATTATGTTTAAATTTTAAGGTTTCAAAATCCATTTTCCAGCTTTTTGGATTATGGCATTGTGCACAATCAATCTTTAAGGATTTCCCATGAGGAGATTGAGCTGTCATTTGGAAACAAGCAAATAACAATACTATTATTGATGACAATCTATGCATTGGTGCTTTTCAATTTTATAGTTAAGGCTAGTTTTATTATTTTCAACAACAGCTAAATGACATTGGCTGCATTCTATTTCAGCATGTTTTCCTTCTAAAGGAAAGGCTGTAGTATTATGGTCAAATTTCTCAGGAATCCAATTTTTAAATATGTGGCATCTAACACAATCTGTTTTGCCATTTATTGCAAATTGATTTCCATGTTTATTTTCATGACAACTGGTACATTTACTCTCTAAATTTCAGGGCAAACTCACACTTTTTCTTTGATAAAAGCTAGATAATCAGTTGATTTATAGTTGTCAAAGTTATTAATTATTTGTATATTATACTGATAATCAATAATTTACACCAATGACATCAAGTAGT
>NZ_JAKIUR010000053.1 GCF_021647475.1 Lutibacter sp. | reverse complement strand
TTTGACAAGGTTTTATGCACCAAGATACTAAAAACTGGTCTTTTTTGAACCCTATTTTGGTAATAAAAACAACTGAAAACACTATTAAAACTATCTTCTTGTAATAAAATAGGTTCGACTATTTAATCTAACTGTAAACAATATATCAATTTGTTTTAGCTACAAAATCAAAGGCTTCTTTTAATTGAGACACATCAAAATAGCGTTCTAATCTTCCTTTGCTAGCTCGTTCAAAAAATAGATTATCAATAGGAACCAATGCTTTAATAATATTTGAATGTGCTACAATTGCAATATGACCTAAATGTTTATAGTTTCTAAAAGTCCAAATAATATCTTCAAAAAAAGCTTTAATACTTATTTTTGATATTTTTAATTCATCTAATTTTATCAAAACATTAATTTGCTCGATGCCTAAGTTTCTTCTTTCATCAAATAATTTTTGACAAAATTTTTCATCTGCTTCTGTAAAGCTTTCAATTACTTCTAAAGCAAGTACATTGTTTGTAGTATTTTTTAGTAACTGTATCATAACGCTAAAATTTAAGTTGACTTATAAAGTTACTAATTAAAAAGTAAATTATTATTATTTAGTATTGATTTAAACAAAAAATATTCTCGATACTAATTTTAAGCCTAAAAAGGTTAAAATTCACTCGAATTGATGAAATTTTATCATAATGAAATTATTTTTTTGTTGCTTTTTGCAATGACGTTGTTTTCAACTAATTTTGAAGTCAAAGTTTTTTACTAATTACTAACCAATATTCTTTGTTTTAATAATTTATTTACCATTTTTTTAAGCTCTGCTATTTCTTTTTGTTGTTCTTGCATCCCTTTTATAAGTACAGGTATTAACTCGGTATATTTTAACCCAAGGGTTTGTTTTTTATCTGTGCCAACATCTACCATTTCTGGGATTAATTTTTGTACTTCTTGCGCTATTAAACCTAAGTTTACATCTTGATTTCCTTTTTTCCATTTATAAGTAACTGGGCGCAGTTTCATAACTGTATTTAAACCGTAGTTTATATTATTTATTTCTTTTTTTAGTCTTCTATCTGAAGTTTGAATAGTACCATTTACTGCATACACTTTTATCCATCTTCTATTATAGGTGCCCAAACTTGTAAAATTATCGCTAAGAGGTCTAAGGCTTGAAGCACCAATAGATAAATCTTTCCACGTGTTAGTATCCCTATCGTAAGTTTGCACATAACCAACACCATAAGACAAGCAACCTCCTACTACAGCCTCACCACATTTACTAGGATCATAAGCAATTTCAACGCCAGCACCCGTTGTTGGCCAAGTGTTTCCGCTGGCTCTTAATACACCATTAACATCTAATTTTGAAGTTGGAGTAATTGTCCCAATGCCAACATTTCCATTCGAGCCAACTGTTAATCTTGTAAGAGAACCACCACCTGCATATCCTAAATAAGGACTTGTACTTAAGTTAATATTACCACCCGAAAAACTTGTGATATTGGTGTTTGCACCGACGGTTTTGAAAGTGGAATAAGAACCTGTATTGTTTATTCTTATTCCCTGTCCTTCATCTAGCTGAATGTTACCACCTACAATTTGTAGTTTCTCACTTGGAGCATCTGTTCCAATGCCAACATTACCATTAGCTACTCTAAATGTACTATTACCAATATTACCAACCTGAAAAGTACCTGATGGAACTAAAAAACTTTTACTATAAACCTCTACCCATGTAGAATTTTTCATATATATTCCACCTCCATACGTTCCATTATACCAACCTGTAGCTCCGTAACTTCTGTGCCAACCTGCACCATTATCTATAACAGTACTTCCATCTATTGTTAAACCATTATTTGCACTTTCAGTATTTAAGGCGGTGGTTGCTGTTGTAGCATGTTTAGCATAAGGTACCGACATAAACTCGGTAGTGCCTAAATCTACCAAACCAGTGCCCGTATTTACTTGCACATTTAAAAAATGTCGGTCAATGCCCCAATTAATATTGGCAAAAATATCGCTTGTGGTACCTTGTCCTATATTTACAATAACAATACCATTGGCATCGGTATTTACGGTATGGCTTTCTTGATAGACATTGGTAGCGGTTGCTAGTGCTGTACCTTGGTAAATAATAAATTGTATGGTTACGGGTGAAGATGCTAATACATTACCACTACTATCTTTTATTAAGGCTTTATAGTTAATGCCTTGTTGGGCAATTGTTGTTAGTGCTATAAATAATAATAGGACTGTTAAAATACTTTTTTGTGGCTTCATGATTTTTATGTTTTGGTTTAAAATACTACGTTTCAATATTTTGAGTTGTCATTACGAGGAGCGTTTTTACGACGTGGTAATCTGTTTATTATGAGATGAGATTGCTTCTTCGTACCTCATCGCAATGACGTTGTTTAATTTATGCTATACTTTAATTACTCTTATACTATTTTTTACGGTCATTACGAGGAGTTTTTTACGACGTGGTAATCTGCTTATTATATTGAGATTGCTTCTTCTCCCGATAGCTATCGGGACCCATCGCAATGACGTTTTTTAATATCCTGTTACGTCAGTTCGAGAATGCCTGCCAGTAAGGCAAGTAATTTTTGATAAAAAATGGTATTGAGAATGGTGGCTTCTAACTAAAAAATATTCTCGATACTAATTTTAAGCCTAAAAAGGTTAAAATTCACTCGAATTGACGAAATTTTATCATAATGAACTTATTTTTTTGTTTCTTTTTGCAATGACGTTGTTTTCAACTAATTTTGAAGTCAAAGTTTTTTACTAATTACTAACCAATATTCTTTGTTTTAACAATTTATTTACCATTTTTTTAAGCTCTACTATTTCTTTTTGTTGCGTTTCAATGGCTTTTTGTTGTTTCTCAATAATTTTTTGTTGTTCTTGGGTAGCTTTTATTACTACTGGTATTAAAGCCGTATATTTTAAGCCAAGGGTTTGGTCTTTATCGGTACCCACATCTACAATTTCTGGAATTAATTTTTGTACTTCTTGTGCTATTAAACCTAAGTTTATATCTTGATTTCCTTTTTTCCATTTATACGTAACAGGTCGTAATTGCATAACAGTTTTTAAACCGTATTTAATATTATTTATTTCTTTTTTCATTCGTCTATCAGAGGTTTGAATAGTACCATTTACAGCATAGACTGCCGTCCATCTATTGGTAGTGATTCCTAAATTTGTGTAATTATCTTTAACAGGATATATATCAAAGGCTCCAACTACTAAATCTCTCCAAGCAGAGGTAGTTCTATCATAAGATTGAATATATCCTTTATTAAGAGAACTATCATAAGCTATTTCTACACCTGCACCAGTAGTTGGCCATATATTTCCACTAGCTCTTATTACTCCTGAAACATCAGTATTTCCGTTTTTATAAACGGTAAGGGCGTTACTTCTTGTTGTATTACCTAATCCATTACCAATTTCAAATACAGGGTCAGTAGTAACCCAATTAGCAGAATCAGTAGAAGCTCCTATATTATATCTACCTATTGCAACAGAAGCAAAACTAGAAGCTGTTGTAAAATATCCTATTGCTGTGGAATAATCACCTGATGCCAATGAAAGCAGACCCATTGCTGTAGAAACTGAACCTGAAGCTAAAGTGTTTGAACCCATTGAAGTTGAGATATTGCCAGAAGCTCGAGTTTTAATTCCCATTGCTGTTGAATAGTTGCCTGTTGCCCCATATAATGTTAAATTAGTAGCACTATAACTCAAATCTACTGCATTATTACCAATATTACCATAATTAGCAGGGTTTTGCCCAATTAACCGCCGACCAGTATTGCCACCTTCTGTAATTTTTTCGAGGCCAGAAGCTATTAAATTAGTTTCGGCATATTCTTTGGTTATTAAGGCTTTAGCCCCTGCCGTAGTTATTAATGCATTTGTTACACTTGGTGCGGTTATGGTACCATTTTTTAAAACCGTAAGGGCGTTGCTTAAATTAGAACTGCTACTACCATTACCTATTTCAAACAAAGGGTCTGTAGTTGTCCAACTTGTGGCACTACCACCTCCAAGATTATAACGTCCCACTACAGTTGAAATATAAGATTCTGCTTTTGTTTGAAATCCCATTGCTGTGGAAATATCTCCTGAAGCTGTTGTATTATTTCCCATTGCAGTAGCATTAGTACCTGAAGCTGTTGCAGCATCTCCCATGGCTGTGGTCCTCTCTCCAGAGGCCGTTGTAGAAGCCCCCATTGCTGTGGAATAATTACCTGAAGCAGTTGTATGATTTCCCATTGCTATGGAAAATTGACCTGAAGCCGTTGTATAATCTCCCATTGCTGTAGTTATCAATCCTGAAGCTGTTGTATGATTTCCCATTGCTGTAGAACTAGAGCCAGAAGCTGTTGTATAATTTCCCATTGCAGTAGAATAATTACCCGTTGCACCTAATATTGGTGAAGTTGTATTACTAAAACTTAAATCTGTAGCATTATTACCTATATCACCATATAATGTAGGGTCCCTTCCAATTAACCGCCAACCTGTATTTGCACCTTCTGTAATTTTTTCAAGACCAGTTATATTAGTTGCGGTGGCTGCTGTAGTAGCATGCTTGGCATAAGGTACCGCCATAAATTCGGTAGTGCCTAAATCTACCAAACCAGTGCCAGTATTTACTTGCACATTTAAAAAATGCTGGTCGGCTCCCCAATTAATATTGGCAAAAACACCGCTATTAACTGTTCCTTTTCCAATGTTAACAATAACAATACCATTGGCATCGGTATTTACGGTATGGCTTTCTTGGTACACATTATTGGTAAGTGCTACACCTTGGTAAATAATAAATTGTATGGTTACACTTTGGTTAGCAACTACATTACCGCTGCTATCTTTTATTAAAGCTTTGTAGTTAATGCCTTGTTGGGCAATTGCTGTTAGTGCTATAAATAATAATAGGACTGTTAAAATACTTTTTTGTGGCTTCATGATTTTTATGTTTTGGTTTATTTGTCATTACAAGGAGTTTTTTACGACGCGGTAATCTGTTTATTATGAGATGAGATTGCTTCTTCGTACCTCATCGCAATGACGTTGTTTAATTTATGCTATACTTTAATTACTCTTATACTGTTTTTCTGCGGTCATTACGAGGAGCTTTTTAGCGATGTGGTAATCTGCTTATTATATTGAGATTGCTTCTTCGTTCCTTATCGCAATGACGTTGTTTAATATCCTGTTATGTCAGTTCGAGAATGCCTGCCAGTAAGGCAAGTAATTTTTGATAAAAAATGGTATTGAGAATGGCTATTTCTAACTAAAAAATATTCTCGATACTAATTTTAAGCCTAAAAAGGTTAAAATTCACTCGAATTGACGAAATTTTATCATAATGAAATTATTTTTTTGTTGCTTTTTGCAATGACGTTTTTTAATTTATTCTATACTTTAATTACTCTTATACTGTTTTTCTATGGTCATTACGAGGAGCGTTTAGAGACGCGGTAATCTGTTTGTTATATTGAGATTGCTTCTTCGTTCCTCATCGCAATGACGTTGTTTAATTTATTTAATTATTATCTTTTTAATTGCACTATCTCCTGTTTTAGTAGAAAGCTTTAAAAAGTACAACCCTGAGTGCAGTTGGTCAACTTTAAGTTGAGATACATTTTTTGTACTTAACACTTGCTTTCCTAATACATCATACAAAGCCACTTTATCAAAAGTTAAAGAAGAAGAAATATGAATATAATTTGAAGTAGGATTAGGATAAATTGCGACATTATGTTCTAAATTAAACGTTTGAACTGCTAATGTTGAAAAATTAATGCTTTCCATCCCAGGAGCTAAACCAGCAAAATAATCTGTTGTTCCTGTTCCAACTCCTGGTCCATCAATATCAGAATTATAAAAACTATCAAAAACTCCACCAGCACCTGTAGCAATTGGGTCGCTGTTTAATAAAATACTCATTACGCCTGTGACTGGTGAATTGCTAACGTCAAAACTTACCAAATCTATTTGTTGACCTGCTGTATGAGCTAAAATACTTTGCCCTGGAGGTAAGTTAAACTGAAATACATCTTTAGTGCCATCACCTAAACCAGCAACAGCTGTTAAATTTGCTGCATCATGTTGTGCAACAGACCAAGTTCTAGCAGTTAATAATCCTACAGGATTTACAGCATCTGCCGTTCCGGCTGGTAACACTAAAGTAAATCCTACATCAGAAACATCAGTGTTACCTGTTGATGTAAAATCTGGAATGGCAACAACTTTAAAATTGTAACCTGAGATATGCACAATACCAAAGGTATAGCCTTGTGCATTGCTAATTAATACGGTTAAAATAAATACGAATGTGATGTAAAGTTTTTTCATGATTTTTTGTTTTTAATTAATTATTCTTTTTTTATTATTTAAATTTTTGTTGGTACCGTTGTTGAAATGGTATAGGTTGGTGAATGAAATCCATTTCCTGGATTTGCTAATACATTATCTTTTATAATATTACTATCATTACCCGAACCAGAGAATTTTCCGCTACCATTTAAATCAACATCAATATCTAAATAGCCTGATGATGAGAAAGTTACCGAATTAAATCCATTACTTGGATCGGCAAGTACCACATCTTTAATAACGTTGGTATTGTTACTAGCACCAGAAAATTTAATTTGATTGCTTGTATTGGTATCACCAGCCCAAAGTGCCATAACCCCAGAACCTAAATCTACACGTGCATTGCTACCATAAGTTGACAAACCATTACTTTTAAAATCTACGATTGTTGCCGTTGCTTCTGTTAATCCATAATTAGCAGTCGCCGTCATAGCTCCTAAATGGTTTCTATGTTTTACAACTATATAATAATTGGTTGGTGCAGCGGTCATTATTAAATTAGAAACACCATCCAAAGCAACAATATCTCCATCGCGTTGCAGTAAAGCTGATTTTTCATTAATAAGTTTGGTATTATCATTTGCGGCACGTAATTCTACCCAAACCCAATCTACAATATCATCTTGTGCCAATCCTGTTCCTGAGCTTCCACCAGTATTTAATACCGAAGCAGTAATTGTTGCTCCATCGCTATAAGGACTTGTAGTTGGTATGTAACTTGAAGTTCGTAAATTGTCATTCATTAATCCAGCTGTTGCTTGATTTAACATTGGACCTTGTAAAAAAACCTTTGGAGCAATTAAAACACTAAAATTTGTATTAATAAATCCTTCGGAAACAGCAACACTAACTGCACTCAGTTCCTGTACATTTACTTCTCCAATGGTATAAAGAATCTCAATTCCTCCTGCAGAGGCTGAGGCTCCGCCATTATCTATACTAAACTTTTCAATTGTTTGCGAGTAACTCGTAAAAACAATAAGTGAGCATATAAAAAATGTAATTTGTTTTCTCATAATTTTTACTTTTTAAAAGTTATTTTTTTAATGATTTTATTTTTATGTATTATTTTTAATATATAATTGCCATTTTCTAAGTTATTTATATTTAATAAAATGTTTTTTGACATGTTGCTATAATTCAACTCGTTTTTTAAAATTGAGTTTACTATAATTAGCAAGGCAACTAATAGCAATTTAGTTTTGATAAATGTAAGTCTATAATACACCATTAGTTATAAGCATTGTAACAGATGTTATAACTTATGTAACTAAAGTAACTAAGAAGTTTTCTTAGGATTTTATAAAAAAGAATATGTTTAAAAGTCTACTTTTTAGCAAATTCTGAAGGAGTACAATTATACATTTTTTTAAAGCATTTACTAAAATAGGCATGGTCATTAAATCCTACACTATAACCTACCTGAGAAATGTTAATATCGGAAGATCTTAATAATTGAGTAGCTAATTTTAAGCCTAAAAAGGCTAAAATTCACTCGAATTGACAGAATTTTATCATAATGCACAACGGGTTTTATGATTACTACTTATGTTTTATCTTGTTAAAAATTGAAATACATTTATAAAATATATAAAAGCAAAAATTGGAGCTACAAAAAACAAGATTAACCCTGCAATTCCTATTTTTTTCTGCTTAGTTAAAAAACCATAGATGCTTAAACTTGCATTTAAAAAAAGTAATAACGGTATGGCTATAAAAGCTTCTAAACCTTTATCACTGCCACTATATATTACTAGTAAAATTGAAATAATAATAGCAATACTTATAATTATAATGTTTTTACTTCTTTTCACTTTTGTTTGTCTTTTTAATTAGTGGTAATAGCTATTCCCATTGCAAATGAATTTGAAGTAACATTTGTTATCAAATTTGTAGCTATGCCATTTTTCCAATATTTGGCAATAGAATTTGTTCCGTTAGATTCACTGCCTACTACATAAACATCACTTCCTACCAAACTAATTGCACTGACTCCAGCATCTTGCGTTCCATCTGTTAATGCTGTTGCAATTCCATTTTTCCAAATTTTTGCAACATTTTTAGTGCCATTATTTTCATAACCAACCACATAAACATCACTTCCTACCACTGTTATGGCTTTAGAAGAAGCATTTTGAGATCCATCGGTTAATGCAGTTTCAATGCCATTTTTCCAAACTTTAGCAACATAGGTAGTACCATTATATTCAGAGCCTGCTACATACACATCACTTCCTACCACAGTAATTGCATTGGCAATTGCTCTATTAGTACCATCGGTTAATGCTGTTGCTACACCATTTTTCCAAATTTTTGCAATTAAATTAGTGCTGTTAGATTCTTCCCCTGTTGCATATACATCGTTTCCTTCCACAAAGATATCTTCCGCAGAACCAAATTGAGTTCCATCGGTTAATGCTGTCGCTATGCCATTTTTCCAAATTTTAGCAACAGATTTTGTTCCATTAAATTCATTTCCTGCTACATATACATCGTTTCCTTTCACAGTTATTGCAAAAGCACTAGAAGTACCAGTTCCATCGGTTAGGCTTGTTGCTACACCATTTTTCCAAATTTTGGCTACATCATTTGTACCGTTTGATTCATACCCTGCAACATATATATCATTTTCTATCACAGTTAATGCATACGCACGACTAGAATTAGTACCATCTGTCAATGCAGATGCAACATCATTTTTCCAAACTTTTGAAACAGAGTTTGTGCCGTTAGATTCTGAACCTACCACATAGATATCTTTAACAGTAGGTGTTGGTATAGGAGTAGGTGCTGGTGAAATAGTGTCACTTTTACTACAAGAAATAGCAAAAAGTATCATATTTATGAAAATGAGTATTTTTATATTTTTAATTAAAAAATTAAAAATGTTTTTCTGTTTTTTGTTTGTGTTCATAAAAAAAATTTAGGCTATTATTTAAGTTGTTTTTTAATTTTTACAATTCTAATTTTTAATCAGAAAGCATTATAAAATTGCTTAATTTGATAATTATCTTATAAGAAGTTTTATTTTTAATTAGTGGTAATAGCTATTCCCATTGCAAATGAATTTGAAGTAACATTTGTTATCAAATTTGTAGCTATGCCATTTTTCCAATATTTGGCAATAAAATTTGTTCCATTAGATTCATAACCAGCTATATATACATCACTTCCTATCAGGACTATAGCTTTGGCACCAGCATCTTGCGTTCCATTTGTTAATACTGTTGCAATTCCATTTTTCCAAAATTTAGCAACATCTTTAGTGCCATTATTTTCATAACCAACCACATATACATCATTTCCTACCACGGTAATTGCATTGGCATTAGCACCTTGCAAACCATCTGTTAGTGCAGTTTCAATGCCATTTTTCCAAACTTTTGCAACATAGGTAGTACCATTATATTCATAGCCTGCTACATACACATCACTTCCTACCACAGTAATTGCATTGGCATTAGCATATTGAGTTCCGTCTGTTAATGCTATTGCTACACCATTTTTCCAAACTTTAGCAATCGAATATGTAACATTATCTTCGCTACCAGCTACATACACATCGCTACCTTTAGCAACTATAGAAAATAAACGGGCATGTTGCGTTCCATCTGTGAGCTTAGTTGCTACACCATTTTTCCAAAAGGTGGCAACTTGATGTATTCCATCAACCGTAGAAGTTGTGTATCCTGCAACATACACATCACTACCAACAACAGTTATATCTTGGGCATCGGCATTACTAGTTCCGTCTGAAAGATTAGTTGCTGTACCATTTTTCCAATACTTAGCAACACCATTAAAATCAACTACTGCATTTCCAGCTACATATATATCGTTTCCTACAATTGCAATTGCTTTTGTATAATTGTATATAGATCCATCTGTTAAGGCAGTTTCTATACCATTTTTCCAAACTTTAGCAACGCCATTAGATCCAATATAATCATAACCTGTTATATAGATGTCTTTAACAGTAGGTGTTGGTATAGGAGTAGGTGCTGGTGAAATAGGGTCACTTTTGCTACAAGAAATAGCAAAAAGAATCATATTTATAAAAATGAGTGTTTTTATATTTTTAATTAAAAAATTAAAACTATTTTTCTGTTTTTTGTTTGTATTCATAATAAATTTTTTAGGTTACTGTTTAAGTTATTTTTTTAATTTTTTATTACTAGTTATTTTCAATCATATCTTCTACACCCATCTTTTTCATTAAATCAAATTGTAATTTTTTGGCTTCGTCTTTAGCTTTTTTAATTAAAGGGTCATAATGATCTCTACAATAATGAGAACCTCCTTTTTCGGTTTTTAAACAATCTTGTTTTTCTTTTCTAAGTTGATTAATTTTATTTCCTAATGCCATTGCTTTAGCTTGAAATGCAGCCATTTTAGCCTGCATATTTTGAATGCCCGTTTTTGGTCCACCCATTATTTCATTGGTTAAACCAAAAGGTTTGTAGGAATTTCCATTAAAACTTTTTGATAATTTTCCAATAGATTGGAGCTCTTCTTGCATATAATCGCCATTTTCATTTTCAATTTTAGAAAAAACAATAAGTGCATTACATTTTTGATTATCTAAATAATTAAGTACTCCAGCTAAAAATCCTGCTACGGGAACACTTGTTTTATCAGGTAACATGGGTTGCTCGTCTAAATAAATAGTCAATTTGGCTCTATCAGCGTTATTATAAATATAACCCGTATAACCGTGTAAAATACCACTCCAATCAACACCTAGGGGAAGTGGTTCAGGATTTTCTTGTTTAACTTCGGGATCATTGCGATCATTAAAAAAGGATAGTAAGGCCAAATGGGTATTTAAAAAATTATCAGCAGCTGATTTTTTTGAAGCTACGGTAAAAACTCTTTTTTTATGATATTTTTTGTCATAAAGATATATTCCCATTTGACCATTTGCAAGTCGTACAGCACCGTCAAATCTATACTCTTTACCCTCTTTGTTAAAATTATTCATCCATAAAATTCCATCTGGAAAAAAGAGGGATCCATCTTGAGAATTCACATAATAGCGTACTGTAAATCGTTTGGGTTTTCCTTTTATGGGGACTTCGAAGGTTGAGTTTATTTGATAGTCAAATTTAAAATTCGCGTTCAACTCATTTTCTGGATTAGCTGGAAATTTACTTTGAGCACCACCTTTAACACATTTCCAACTATGTTCTTGAGCCATATTTGTGGATATAAAAAAGATAATGATGAGTACTGTTAAAATATTTTTCATAAACCTTTTTTTTAAGTGTTTCTTAAATTAGACAGTTAGTAGGTGTTAAACTTATGGATACCCCAGTTATAACACCGTTAATATCATAATCGCCAATTATTAAAATACCATAAGTTTTATATTGAATTGATACGTGTCTCAAATTGAATGTTTGGACACCCTGATCGGGCATATGCCATGTAATTTTAATTCTGTTTTTATCAATTTTCTTTTTATTATTGCTTTCAGGATAAATTAAAACTTCATAATTATTTCCTTTAAATTTACTAAAACTTACATCGCTTCTTAAGAGTAATCCATTGGTTCTAAGATAATTCAATTCAACAAATACATACCCTCTAGCACTATAATAAGCATCTATAGATTTTACATATTTTGGATATTTTGGTGGAATAATTGCAGTAGAACTAACATCTATATTGTAGCATTTTTTACTGGACTTTATATTGCTTTTTATTGTTTCTAAATTGAGATATTGATTACTGAGATTTAATCTATCTTTAGGTAAATATACTTTTTTAGTTAAATTGATTTTTTTGGTGTTTCTTATTTGTGCTGTTGCAGATGTAATTGTTATTATAGCAATTATAGATATTTTAAATAAAATTTTCATGACTATAGATTTTTAGAATTAATTTTGGTGTATGTTATATTTAAATTAAACAAGTAGTTTCATATATCCCCAATGTATAATAAACCGTTCTGTTACCATCGGTTGCCTTTCCTGTAATAAAATATCCATAAGGTTCTTTTGTGATTTTTACATTTTTAAGCTTTATGGTTTTATTTCCCCAAGTTCTCATATTTACAGTCATGCCAATACTATATTTCCCATTTTTATAAATAACCAAATTTTCAACAGTTTTAGCTCCTCGAAAATTGCTACGATCGTCAAATTCTGTTTGAAGGCCGCTTATTGCAATATTATATCCACTTTGAATTCGTAAAAACCCAACTGAAAAAGATGTAAAAGCATAATTATTATTTTTTACACTAACCGAAGTAACTTTAACATTATAACATTTTCGTCCACTTTTAATAGCATTAAAAAGTTGGTTATATACTGGGTCTATGGTAATCTCAGAAATGGAATTATTAAATTTTAGAAGTTTACCATTAGAAGCGTTAATACTGTTTGCTTTTAAAAAAAAGATGGTTATAATTAAGAAGAGTCCACTTTTAATTGCTTTTAAATAATTTGGTTTTTTGTAATTTTTTTTATTTGAATTTTTCATGATAAATATTTTAAATTGTTATTATTATAAGAGTTATTAAATTTTTATAAATTCTACACGTCTGTTTTTGGCTTTACCAGCAGCTGTTGTATTACTTGTAATAGGTTCACTTTCGCCTTTGCCAATAACTAACATGCGTTTACCCGCAATAGGAAAATTATCACTTAAATATTCTTTTATTGCTTGGGCTCTTTTTTTTGAAAGTATTAGATTTGAGGCAGCTGTACCATCACTATCGGTATGACCAATAATTTTAATATTTACTTCAGGATTATCTTGCAAAACTTTACCTAGATCGTCAAGGATTTTAAAACTACTCGGTTTTATGGTAGCTTTATTAACATCAAAAAGAATTTCATTAGTCTCAAATCTACCTGTTTCTAGTAATGGATGTCGCATATCTTTACCTGCAACAGCTAAACGTAGATTGCTAACAAAAAAATGTTCAGCTTCTTTGCCTGCAGTATTAAAGGTTATAGCATTGTAATTAACTGTACCAAAAGCACGAGGTATATCCCATACTTTTTCACTATTAAGGTAAACTCTTAATCTAGTTTTTTGTCGCCAAAGTGAAACGTGAACGGTATTATTTTTAATAGTGAATTGTTTTGTGTTTTTTGAATTTTCTATAATTTTTTCACTATTTAAATAGGTAGTAATTGATGTTTCGCCTACATAATTAAAATTTTTGGGTTTTAATCGTAACCTAACGCCATTTGCTCCCCAGCCAAAACGTGTCCATTTAGTAAAGTCTTTTCTTTTGTCTTTAACTTCAATAATATTTACCCATATTCCATCAGAATACCAATCGAAATTATTAGAAACGCTAAGGTCGAACTCAAAGGTGCAATTTTTAGGTATTTCTGTAATACCATCTGGCGTATATTGCCCTAAGTCTAATTGTAACCAACGGGTATTGTCGTTACCAAAAGTAACCACTTGACCAGAGGAATTGGTATTCCAAGTTATAGGAAAATCGCCAATAGCATCATTTTTAAAAGTATCGGAATAAATAATTTTTGTTCCAGCTACAAAATCTTTGTTGCTGTTTACTGTGTTTTCAGAACTATTTCCATTATTATCATTGGATTTAGAAGACTTCTTTGCTTTATTTTTACGCCTCTTATGTTTTCCTAGTTTCTTAATTTTTTTATCTGAACTAAGAATTGTATCCATTACATTTCCTGTTTTTTCTGCAGTTTTATTTTCTACTTTTTGAGTTACGGTTTCTTTAGCTGCCTCGGCTGCTCTTTTTCCTAATTTTTTCCAAAATTGTGCATGAACAGATGATATGTTTCCAAAAACTGCCAAAACAAGAATTATTAAAAACTTTTTCATAAAGTTGTATTTAAATTAAACAAGGTGTTTTATATATTGCAAAAGTGAAAGAAACCGTTTTTATACTCGTATTTTTTTTAACGGTTATAAAATATCCGTTTTTCTTTTTTACAATTTTTGCATCATAAATTAGATGATAATAAACTGAGTTTCGAATATCAATTTTAGCATTATTTCGGTCTTTACTAATTCTAAGTGTAGTTTCAACAGTTTGTTGATATCGAGTTTGCTTTATACCCATTTGCAAAGGAAATATTGCTTTTAACTCATTTCCATCTTTTACCAAAAATCCTTTTCCATGGCGTGTTTCAATATTAAAAGAGTTATGATTGACATTTTTAGTATCTAATTCAAGTGAAACCATAGCAACTTTATAACAGATGCCATGGTCTAAATCATACATGATTTTATCAAATGTATTAGTAACATATGACGGTAAAGATAATCTTGGTCTAATTTTAGGCTTGTTTAAATTAGTATTCCTAATTTGAGCTTGCATATTCGTTAAACCTAAAAATAAGGTTAGTATGGTTATTTTTAAAAGTTTCATTTTATATTATGGTTTGAACTTCAAATATTCCTAATGTATAATATACAGTTCTGTTACCATCAGTAACTCTTCCTGTAATAAAATATCCAAAACCATCTTTATGAATTTTTACATCTCTTAGTACAATGGTTTTATTGCCCCATGTAACTAATTTTATTTCTACTTTAATAGTGTTAGTAGCTCCATATATTTTTATACCTTCTAAAGTTTTTCTTCCAGTAAAATTATTTCTATCACTAAATTCCATACTAACATTTCGATCTGTTTTTAAAGTTGTAGAATTTTCTTTAGCCAAATAAGCTTTTCCATAAGATGTATATGAATTCAAATATGGCCTTCTAGATTTATTAATACTCATTGAAGCTACTTCTATTTGTAAAGCTTTTCCATGTTGAATTTTATACATAAGCTCATAAAAAATACGATTTATTGGTGATTCAATAGTAGCTTTAGGTTTAATTAACAATACTTTGCTTTCAATATTTTCTGCTTGAACTAATACTATTATCATAAATAATGAAATAGCTAAACTGATAGATTTTCTTAAATTTTTCATTTTTTTCATTTTTAATTATTGTTACTATTTATTGATTTATTTTTTAATAAACCTTACTGTTTTTATTACTTTATTTCTATTAATAACTTTTAAAGTATATTTTCCTTTAGAAAGGTTTTTTACATTTAATAGTATGTTTTTTGAAGGAACCTTTTTTAGAGATCCTTCATATGTGTTTTTAGACATATCGTAATCATTCAACATGTTTTTTAAAAAAGGAAGCCTTAACAAAAAACACAGCTAATTTTGTTTTGATAAATATAGATTGATAATAATCAATTAGTTATGAGCAATGTAACAAATACTATAACTTATGTAACTTAAGTTACATTTTTAAAAAAGAGCTATTTGATTGGTTAAATTAAAGTTTTAATTACTTTTTTGCGTATTCTGAGGGAGAGCATTTATACACTTTTTTAAAGCATTTGCTAAAATAGGCATGGTCATTAAATCCAACACTATAACCTACTTGCGATATGTTTATATCAGAAGTTTTTAATAATTGAGCTGCTAGTTTTAAGCGTTGCGACCTTATAAATTCTGTAGTTGACAAACCTGTTAATACTTTTAATTTTCGGTGTAATTGCATTCTGCTCATACCAACCGCTTTAGAAAATTCGTTTACATGGAAAGATGATTCAACTAAATTGGTATCTAAAATTTGTTGTACACGTTCTAAAAAACGTTCATCAATAGAATTAACCGCAATATCTTTAGGTTTTAAAATTACTTCTTGGCTATACCTAGTTTGTAATTTTTTTCTAATAGCAATTAATTGTGCTACTTTTAAAAGCAACAAATCATTATTAAAGGGTTTGGTGATGTAAGCATCAGCACCTACTTTTATTCCTTTAATTTGATTCTCTTCTCCTGATTTTGCAGTTAATAAAATAATAGGAATATGGCTGGTACGCTCATCTGTTTTTAACGTATTACAAAGTGTAATGCCATCTTTTATAGGCATCATAATATCACTAATAATAATATCTGGAACATATTCTAAAGCAAGTTTAATTCCTTCTTCACCATTAACTGCTTGTATAATAGTATATTCATCTTTTAATAAAGTGCTAATATAATTATTTACATCCTTATTGTCTTCCACAATTAATGCAATTGGATTTTCGGTTTCTTCATTAATTGCGGTGTTTTGAAATTCGATAGTACTACCATTATCAAAACTTATATTTTGTATATTTTTATTGATTAATGGTTCTGTAATAATTTCATCTATTTTAAATGCTTTTTTATTTACTGGAAGTAAAACGGTAAATGTTGTCCATTGATTTGGGATGCTTTCAGCTTTAATTTTTCCTTTATGAAGTAGAACTAATTCTTTAACTAATGCCAATCCAATTCCTGTTCCTTCAGAATTATTATTTAATTGATAAAACCGATTAAATATTTTTGAAATTTTGCTAGATAAAATTCCTGTTCCAGTATTTTTTACTATAAAATTAAGTTTGTTTTCTTTCACAAAAACCTCGGTAATAATGGTTCCTTTTATGGGTGTATATTTTATGGCGTTTGAAAGTAGATTGGTTGAAATTTTTTCTAAAATGTCTTTATCAAACCAAGTTTCTTCAGGTGTTGGATTTATTTTTACTTTAAAATCAATTTTTTTTTGATTTGCCATAAATGAAAACCCATCTAATAATTTTCCATAAAAAGAAGTTAAATTGTGTTGTGCTATTTTTAATTTTAAACTACCCACTTCTATTTTAGAAATATCTAATAGTTGATTAACCAAATCTAACAAACGAGCGGTGTTATTTTGAATAATTTCAAAACTAGCTCTATCTTTATTTGAAATATTTTTTTTCTTTAGTTGTTGTTGAATTGGACTTGAAATTAATGTTAGCGGTGTTCTAAATTCATGAGATATGTTTGTAAATAAATTCGTTTTTAATTGATCTAATTCTTTTAATTTTCGCATCGTTTTCTTTCTGTTTCTATATGAAAAAAAGAAAAATAATCCTACTAACGATGTAATTCCTATTCCGGTAATAAATAAATTTTGCTGATTTGTTTTTTGTTGTTTTGCTAATTCATTTTCTGTTTTTAATAATACAATTTTTTGTTCTTTTTTATGTGTTTGATATTTTATTTCTAGGGCGTGGGTTTCTTTATTTATATTTTTTTTCTCAATTTTTTTTAGCAAAACAATATACTTATCGTAAGTTTCGGTTGCTTTTTTAAATTTATTTGTACGTTTATAAGCGTCTATAAGTCGAAGCGTGTATTCGAGTTCATTACCAAAATCATTTTCTTCTTTACATAATTTAATAACTTTATTATAAAAAATAATTGCTTTAGCATATTCTTTATTCATACTATAAAAATTAGCTAAATAGCCCAACCCCCATCTTTGATATGTTTTATTTTTAGTTTGTACGGCTAATGAGTAGTATAACTGGTAATCTTTTTTAGCTAATTTTAGTTTATGCATTTTAGTAAGTAAAAAGCCACGAACTATAACGGCATAAGAATATGAATTGTGTATAGGTAATTTTTCTTGATAAGAGATAGACTCATTCAATAATTTCAAGGCTTCTTTATATTTTTTTAGTGAAATATAGGCTTGTGCAATAGCTGTGTTTACTTCTTGCATCCCAAATGTATTATTTAATTTTTGATAAACTTTTTTAGCCTTTTTATAAAATTCTAATGATTTTGCATAACCATGTGTAGTTCTAACGGCATATCCCATATAATTATAAATTCGTGCATGAAGGGTGGAGGTTTCAAAAACTTTATCGTTGCTGCAAATAGAATCTGCTTTTGCATAATTTAAAAAAGCCTTATCATATTCAAATTTTTGATACCAAATATTTCCAAGGAGAATAAAACCCCTAATAATATATTCTTGTTTAGTTGCTTTTTCAGCTAGATTTATTTCTTTGTGGGTATAATAAACGGCAGAATCATATACTGATTTTCTTTTAAATTCTTCGCCAATCAACAGCAGTAGTTTTAATTTATAATTGCTTTTTAAAGGTAGTTCTTTTGCTCCTTTTTTTAACTGGGCTATTGCTGAATCGGTATTATATCTATTTTTTTTCCAGTTGGCTATTCTTTTATTTGAGGAAAATATGCCGAAATTATATTTATTTATTTTAGAAATAGAAAGCGACTTTTCAAAATATTTTAATTGTTTTAGAGTGTCTTTTTCTTGAATACCCAAATTTAAAATTTTAGAAACTTTTAATGAGTCAGCTTTCTTTTTTACAGTTTGTGTTTTCAAAGAATTTTGCCCAAATACTATACAACTTAATAGAAAGAAAAGATGAGGTAAATATTTTTTCATAAATAGTCTATTTTGTACAAAGTATAATTGGTATTAGACAAGCTTCTTACGGTGAAATACTTAATCAAATATATAAAAATATAATAACTTGATATTAACCTGAGTTCGACCTAAGGATTTACTTTAAATAACTGAAAATCAAAATGTCATTGCGAAAATTATAAATGTAGTGCCATAATTTGAAGTAATCTTTTCATAAAAATGAGATTGCTTCCTCAT
>NZ_JAKIUR010000099.1 GCF_021647475.1 Lutibacter sp. | reverse complement strand
AGCCTTGAACCTCCTGAAAAATGAACAAACTAAAAAACTGTCGGTTAAAAGCAAAAGACTCAAAGCGGCTTGGGATGAAGACTATTTATTAAGGATATTGAAAATAAAAGTGTGAGTTTGCCCTGCCATTTTCAGCTACAAAATTTTTATTGGTGATATATATCATATCTTCAAAATTTATGGGAAAACGAGTAATTTGATTATTACCGTAGTTATTTCGTATATTTTCTTTAAAATCAATGTTTCCCATGAGTCCTTTTTGTGGACTTATTTCGTTTTGCGTTTTGTTAAGTGTGGTATAAATAGCTCTAATAATTTCTTTACTATTTAAATTTGGTTTTGTTTTAACAATGTACTGTTCGTGGTTGGTTTTTAAGCCTTGCTGAAAGGTGGTTTCATCATCAAAATTAGTAATATAAATAAAAGGAATATTATATTTATGTGACAATAAATTTCCTAAATCTAAACCATCTTTTTCGCCTTCCAAATCAATATCTAATAAAACAATATCAGGCGTTTTGGCAGCAATCCGTTTAATAGCTTGGTCAAAGCTTTTTGTATATTCATCAATGGTAAATCGTTCTTTTTCTAGTGCGGTACATAAACCGTCGTACAAAATAGCTTCATCTTCAACAATAAGAATGTGTGGTTTCATGAGTTTATTTTATTTAGGGAATTGAATGGTTAATTTTACGCCGTTTGCTCCATTTATATCAAAAGTTCCATTTATTTGTTGGGTTAATAATTTCATAATTCGCAACCCAAAAGTTTTGGGTTTTGTGCTATCAAATCCTTCTGGAAATCCTTTACCATTGTCTGCTAATTCTAAGTTATAATAGTTGTTGCTTTCATTAATGTGAATAGAAATTTCACCTTTTTTATCCTTTGAAAAAGCATATTTATACGAATTGGTTAAAAACTCATTAATAATAAGTCCAATAGGAAATGATTTGTCTGCCTTAAATTTTAACGAATTATCAATAGTATGCGTTATGTTAATTTTTTCATTTGGAAAAGTGTTTGCAACATTTTCACCCAATTTTTCTATATATTTTTTTAGATTTAAATTGGTAATGTCTTTATTATTATATAATTGTTTATGTACTTCATTAATACTACTTATGCGGTTCTGCAATTCAGATAGTTTGGCATTAAAAGCTTCATTATTAAATTCTTCCTTTACAACATCAATAAACCTGTTAATAATAGCTAAGTTGTTTTTTATTCTATGATGTAATTCTTTTTGTAAATTTTCAATGGTTTCTTTTTGCTTATTATTTCTACGGTAGTAAAACCCGAAAATACCTAGTGTAATTATTGAAATGCCTAAACTACCACTTAGTAACCACTTTTTTTTACTCTCTTTTTCAAGTGTTAATTGTTGTGCGGCTTTATCGTGTTTTAATTGGAGGTTTTCTTTTTCTTTTTTTTCAGTTTGGTATTTGGTTTCTATTTCGGTTACTTTTGAATCTCTTTGGTTAATTAAAATGGAATCGTTTAAGGCTTTAAATCTTTTATAATACGTTAATGCTTTTAAATACTTCTTTTTGCCTTGGTAAACAGAAGATAAATCATCATAAATTGCACTTAAAATTTGTGTATTAAACAATTCAACATTGTTTGAATCTTTTGCAACTTCTTTAAATAAACTTTCAGCTTTATCATATTTTTTAAGATCCAAATACCCAGAGCCTAGAGTTACTTTTGATATTAAAATTGCTTTTTTTTGATTTATGCTTTGAGCAATATTTTTAGCTTTAATTGAATATTGAACAGTCATCTGCGGTTGATTCATCTTTCGATAAACAACAGCGATACTATTTAAAGCCTCAAATTCATATAGTTTGTCACCTGTCTTTTTAAAATATTTTAACGAAATTTTATCGTGTTTTAGGGCTTTATTAAACTTTCCCCATCTGGAATAATCTAATCCTAATATGTAATGAAATTTAATTTTGTCTATTTCATCCTTAATTTTTAATGAATCATTTAATCCTTTAAGTAAATATTGCTCTGCTTTACCGTATTGTTCAAGGGACATAAAAGACCAACCTAAATTTGATAGAAATAAATAGTTGGATTGTTTATCATCTAACTTTTCAGCATATTCCTCACCTTTTAAATATGTTTTTATAGCCTCATCTGGTTTTCCAATTAAACTAAGTGCAATGCCCAAATTTGAATATATAATACAGATAGTTTTACCAACTGGGTGTTTTTTATAAAACTCAATGCCTTTGTTATAATATTCAATTGCTTTATTATATTTTTGAAAATGATGATATACTCGAGCTGTTTGATTTAAACTTTTTGTTACTAGTTCGTAGTTTTTTTGATTTTTGCTAACCGAAATAGCATATTTTGCAACTTTTTCGGCGTTTTTAAAATCTTGTTTTCGCATATAATATTCCGAAATATATTTATAAGACTCAACTTCTAATTTTAAATTATTTAATTTTTTAGATAATACCGTCATTTGTTTATAAAAAGGAAGTCCTTCATCAGGCGATGATTGATCAAATAATAATTTATTTAATTTTTGAAGAATATCAATTTTTTTGATGTCAGTTGATGCTTTAGATAAAACATTTTTTAAACTATCAATTTTTGTTTGTTGACCGTAAGAAATAAAGAGAATAAGAAAAGTTAATAGGGGTAGTATTTTTTGCATACTTTTTCTTAGCAATTTAAGAAGATTTTTAATTTTTTAACAAATATTTAAGAAATATATTAGTAATTTATTATCATTAAAAATAATATCATTATCATAATAAAAAGGTATATTATCATAATAATAATCTTAAAACGAATTTTTTTATAAAATTCTATTTAATAAAAAGGGTTTGGAATGGTTACTTGGAAATGATTTTATTCTTTGAAAGTTATATTTCTGATGGTCTGTAATTAGTAATAATAAAGGACGATATCATGCTGAACCTACCTGTCGGCAAGGCAGGCTTGTCAGCATGACATTACTATTTGATTGCTAGTTTTTTAGGGTTACTAACTCGTTGTGTATTTTAACTTTTTAAACCTACTGTTACGCCAGTTCTATATAAGAAAATAATTACAGAGCTAAAAATCAATAGTCTGCGTCATTGCGATGATTGAAGAGCAACGAAAAGAAGAAGCAATCTCATTTTTATGAAAAGATTGCTTCAAATTACTGCA
>NZ_JAKIUR010000052.1 GCF_021647475.1 Lutibacter sp. | reverse complement strand
CCATCTGATGATCCCGATGGGAAGGTCACCATACCACTTTGTGCGGTGTAATCGCCCGGTGCTACTGCACTGCCATCATTGGTCGTGAAGTCTACCGTCAATGCATCTTGGATATTGCCCGTTAAGGTCACCGTAAATACTGAACTTGTGCCTTCACTAACGTCTGCTGCATCTGAAATCGATACACTCACACTGTTTCCACTGGTGTTGTCTAAAATAGTTCCTGTCCCTACTGAGGTTCCTATACTCGCTGAGCCTGTACTTTGCAGGTTCGATAAACTTACCGTATAGTTCTCCGTTGGTTCGGAAGTATTGTCATTGATTGTTACTACTGTAATGGTTTGGGTGTCGCCATCTGATGATCCCGATGGGAAGGTCACCATACCACTTTGTGCGGTGTAATCGCCCGGTGCTACTGCACTGCCATCATTGGTCGTGAAGTCTACCGTCAATGCATCTTGGATATTGCCCGTTAAGGTCACCGTAAATACTGAACTTGTGCCTTCACTAACGTCTGCTGCATCAGCTATCGATACACTTACTGAATCATCATCTCCAATCGTTACTGTTGCTAGTGAAGTATTCACTCCTATATTCGTATTATCAGTAGATTGTAAGGTAATAATAACTGTTTCATCACCTTCTAAAATATTATCGTCTATAACATCCACTGAAATTGTTACACTATTAGTATTAGCTGGTATGGTTACCGTTACTAGTATTGCCGTATAATCTGCTCCATTGTCTGCTGTTCCTGTTACTGTAAAAGTTACTTCCGTTGCTGTGCTTACCGTTACTCCTGTTGGTAAACTTACTGTGAATTCTCCATTTGTATTGGGTTCACTCGCATTTGGAATGGTTGCCTCTACACTTACTGTTGGTGCTGTAGTTGTATTTATAATAGAACCATCACCTACTAAATCTGTAGTAGTTATAGGTACATTTGTTGTAGAAATTTTAACATCTGATAAAACAACTTGATAATCTTCAGTAGTTTCATAAACATTATCATTATTAATAGTTACTGGAATAGTAACTTGAGTTGATCCTGCTGGAATTGTATAGCTCACTCCACTAAAAGGAGTATAATCTCCTGGTGCAACTGCTGTGCCGTCTGTGGTACTCACTAAAAAAGTAACATCATATATATAGGTATTACTAAGTGTTGCTATAAAATTAGCTGTACTTCCTTCAGAAATATTAAGTTGATCGTTAATACTAATTGTAGGTAATTTAGGATTTACATGTACTGTAATTGTAAATGAATCTCCTGAGCAATTTAGTGGTGAAGTTGGAGTAATTGTATAAACAACATCTTGAATAGAACCCGTTAAATTAGTTAAAGTATCTGTTATACTTGAAGAAGTACTTGCTGAAGTTGTTTCCCCAACAATATTTGGATTATCAGTGGCTTGCCATGAAAAAGTTGAACTTGAAATATCTGCTAATAGAATTTCATTCAATGAATCTCCACTATCAATAGTTAACTCTTTATCTGTCCCAACTGGTAATGGATTTATAGTTACACTAGTTGTTGTCATATTTATACAAGTACCATTACTAAAAGTATATATTACAGAATAATCTCCTGGGGTGCTTGTTTCTAAATTTATTAAACCTGAAGAGCTATCAATAACAAGTCCAGATGTTGAACTATAAGTTCCTCCTATTTGCCCTGTTTGAGTAACAGCAGCTGTTCCTATTGCACAATATGGTGAACCTGAATAACTAACTGTAGCTGTAGGTAATGGATTAATTACAACAGTAACTGGTTTTGAAATAGTACAACCATTATTATTTGTTAATTGAATATAATATGTTCCTGAAGTAGTAACTGCGTTTGGGTTAGCTAATGTTATTGTTAAAGCAATATCTGTAAAATAAGTAAAAGTTCCTGCATCACTTCCTTGTGTTACATCAGAGACCGTTAAATCAACTGTATTTGGCGAACAAACTGCAGTTGGATTTGTAATTACTAAACTAGGTTCAGGAAAAACTGTAATTTCATTTGTTATAGCCTTGTCATCAAAAGAAAAACAACCATTTGAAGTTTCAGCTGATACTTTTAAAACTCCTTTTACTTGTTTATTCGCAGAAATAGCTCCTAAATCAATACTGCCATTTAAAGTACTGGAAGTTAAACTATTATCTATTACACCATCAACATAAAATTCCCATAAATAAGAATAGTTTATTGATCCTGAACATGAAGAATCATCTGTTACAGAACCTGAGTAACTTACTACACTAGAACAATCTGTTTGTGTTAAATTTGAAGTTACTGTTGGACAAGGAACACAAAAAGTTGGATTATCAAATTCAACATTTTGAATATTACAATACGCATCTTCATAATTAATTTGAGAAGTACCTGCAACAGATTGTCCACATGAATTAGAATCCGCTTCTATTGTATATTTTAAAGTAACTGTTTCTGTATTTACAACATCCATAAACCAACCTATAACTCCAGTAACAATTTCACTTGCTGTTCCTTTTGAAGGATTTAAGGATCCCGGAACTAATGTAAAACCAGTACCTAAAACATCAGAAACCAATGCCTGACTTGGTGAAATTTGCTTAGCGGCCCAAGATAATTGTCCTAAAATTTGATTATAAATGCCTGTTAAATCAGCTGCACTTTCAGTAATATATAAACCACTATTTTGAATTTGGTCTAATGTGTTTTCGCCAGTTGTTTGATCACTTCCATCAATACCTCCAAATAAACCTACTGAATAAATGTTTGTGTCGTAAACTGTTCCACTTATTGTTTCGCTTTGAGCAGCAATACCTGATGCAATTGCTGCATCAATAGCACATTGATTATTATTTCCATCTGAACACCCTGGAGCAGCGGTTGCCACACCATCTGTTAATAAAATAATAGATCTAATAGTTGAACAATCATGCGTGCCATTATTAGCTAATTCATTTTTTGCAAAATCAAGACCTTGTGAAATATTAGTCCATCCGCCAGCACTTAAATTATTTATTTTAGAATGTAACGTACTTGCATTTGAAATTAAACCTGTTTGTAATGTTGCATTTGCACCATAACTCACAATACCTACTTTATTTAAACCTGTAGGATTATTTGTTGCATTAAAAATATTGGTTATAAAATCATTTGCCGCATCTTGAGCATATTCTAAAGAATTTTTTGGATCATTTGGAATATCCCAACCCATACTACCAGAGGTGTCAATTATAAGCATAACCTCAATTGGTCTCTCAGGAGCATTACCTGTTATAGATAATTCAACATCAAATAAATTACAACCAGTGGTATTATTTGTAATTGTTTTATTTATGGTTATATGGTCATCAACAACTTGTTGACTAAAAAGTTGAAATGAGTTTATGAATACAAAAAGCATAAAAGCGATACCTTTTATGTTTTGTACTATATTTTTTTGAGTAAGTAATTTTCTTTTCATAATAAATAATTTAGGTTAAGGCCTATTTTATTAGATAATGGCTAGCTATTCGCCATCAATTATTTCAGTATTTAGAACAACACTAATTGTTTTATTTTTACATTTATCTGAAGTTACTTTAACTTCCGATTTATTTATAGATCCAAATTTTGCACCAACTGGTGTTTTCATTTTAACAATAAATGTTTTTGATTCTTTTCCATTTAAAAAGATTTCAATTTCATTTTCATTTGTATCTCCATTTTTATTGTTATATGTAGTAGTTCTATTTAAAGATTTCATCTTTTTTAGTGAAACATTATAAAATTCTCCACTAATATTTATTTGATTATTTTTAGAGATTGATTGTACACTCGTTACTGTATTATCATTAACCAATTTAATTTTATAGGTTGTAGCATCAAAACCTGTATTAGTAAGTTTTAATCGATAAGAAACCCCTGACTCTCCAGCTTTTTTGCTATTCTGATTATTAACAACTTTTAATTTTGAATTACAATTAACATTTTGGGAATAAACATTCCCAAAAACTAATAATCCAAAAATTATAATTAAAACTTTCTTTAGTAAAACGTTAATAATTTTAACCGATTGAATTTGATTCGTTTTCATAATTATTTATTTTTTATATATAAAGCCTTAACTTTATCAGTAAAATTTACATTTACCTTTTAAGAAGCTTTAAATTAGTTCTTTGCTTACTTGCAAAGAGGGTTCTAACTCACTATTTTAATTTGATTTTATGGGGAAATTTACTCTGGTGTGGGGACACTTGACAGAAAATTTCTAAAACAAATGTAAGTAACATCTATCTCTGATATTCAACTAATTAATTATTTGCTATAAAAAATATGTGAATGGGAGCTTTTTTAATATAATTGGTTATAAATTCATTTCAAATATAATATTATATTTATAAACAACTAATTATCACTAAATTAAATAATTTTTTAAGCTATTTTTTGAATTATTTTAAACCATAACGAAAACATTATCGTAAAAAATTGAATACATAATTTTATGATTAGCCACAAAGTATTACTTTTGCAATTCTACTAAAATCTAAAAAATTAGAGTTCAATGAAAAAAATAACAAAACAAACTTATATTAAATGGTATAAAGATATGCTTTTTTGGAGAAAATTTGAAGACAAATTAGCGGCTCTTTATATTCAACAAAAAATTAGAGGTTTCTTACATTTATACAACGGACAAGAGGCAGTTTTAGCAGGTGCATTACATGTTATGAAGGAAAATGACAAGATGATAACTGCTTATAGAAATCATGTACAACCTATTGGATTAGGGGTTGATCCTAAACGAATTATGGCGGAATTACTTGGTAAAAATACAGGTACATCGCATGGTTTAGGTGGCTCAATGCACATATTTTCACCTGAACATAATTTTTACGGTGGACACGGTATTGTTGGGGGGCAAATTCCTTTAGGTGCTGGTTTAGCTTTTGCCGATAAATATTTTGAAAGAGATGGAGTAACACTTACTTACTTTGGAGATGGAGCTGCGCGGCAAGGATCTTTGCACGAAACTCTTAATATGGCCATGACTTGGAAATTACCTGTAGTTTTTATTATTGAAAACAATGGTTATGCTATGGGAACCTCTGTAAAGAGAACAACTAATGTAGAAGAAATGTGGAAATTAGGTTTGGCTTATGAAATGCCTTGTGGACCAGTTGATGGAATGAATCCTGTAAAAGTTGCTGAAGCTATGGGAGAAGCAATTGAAAGAGCACGTAGAGGAGACGGACCTACTTTATTAGAAATGAAAACCTATAGATACCGTGGCCATTCTATGAGTGATGCTCAAAAATACAGAACTAAAGAAGAAGTAAATGAATACCGAAAAATTGATCCAATTACACAAGTTTTAGAGATTATTAAAACAAAAAAATACGCAACGGAAAAAGAAATTAAAACATGGGGTGATGAAGTAAAAACTCATATTTTAGCATGTCAAAAATTTGCTGAAGAATCACCATTCCCAGACAAGCAATTAATGTATGATGTTGTATATGAACAAGAAGATTATCCGTTTTTAAAACATAAATAAAATGGCAGAAATTATTACAATGCCACGTTTAAGCGACACTATGACTGAAGGTGTAGTTGCTCAGTGGTTAAAAAAAGTAGGCGATAAAATCGCTGAAGGAGATATATTAGCGGAAATTGAAACTGATAAAGCCACTATGGAATTTGAGTCCTTTAATGAAGGTACCTTATTATATATTGGATTAAAAGATGGTGAAAGTGCTCCAGTAGATTCATTACTTGCCATTATTGGCGAAAAAGGAGAAGATGTAGAAGCACTTATTAAAGATTTTAATAAATCTCATAAAGCAGCTAAAAAAGCTGCTACAACTAAAGAGGAAAAAACTGTAGTTGAAAAGACTTCTGCAAAAGAAATTGTTGTTGAAACACCAACTCCAGCTGTAGCAATGTCAGAGCAAACTTCAACAGGAAATCGAGTGATTGCCTCTCCTTTAGCAAAAAAAATAGCTAAAGAAAAAGGAATTAATTTAGAAACAGTTCTAGGAACTGGTGAAAACGGTAGAGTAGTAAAACGTGATGTTGAAAACTTTGTTCCGAGTGCAACCTCTTCAATAAGTACTTCAATTGCTCAACCTATTATTTCTGATCAGGAAAGCTTTGAAGAAAGCACTAATTCCCAAATGCGTAAAACCATTGCAAGAAGATTAGCAGAATCTAAATTTACAGCTCCACATTATTATTTAATGTTAGAAATTGATATGGATAATGCTATTGCTTCAAGAAAAGCTATTAACGAATTACCTGAAACAAAAGTTTCATTTAACGACTTGGTGGTTAAAGCAAGTGCTATGGCTTTACGTAAACACTTAAAAGTAAACTCTCAATGGTTTGAGGATAGAACCAGAATTAATCACCATATACATATTGGCGTTGCGGTTGCAGTTGAAGATGGATTAGTAGTTCCTGTAATTCCTTTTACCGACCAAAAAAGTATGACTCAAATTGGTGCTGAAGTTAAAGATTTAGCGGGTAGAGCTAAATTAAAAAAATTAACTCCTGCAGAAATGGAAGGAAGCACTTTTACTGTTTCTAACTTAGGGATGTTTGGAATAGATGAATTTACTTCAATTATTAATCAACCAAATTCTGCTATTTTATCAGTAGGTGCTATTGTACAGAAACCAGTCGTTAAAAATAATGAAATTGTAGTTGGAAACACCATGAAAGTAACACTAGCTTGCGACCACAGAACTGTTGATGGTGCAACTGGATCAGCATTTTTACAAACTTTAAAACAGTTTATTGAAAATCCTGTAACTATGTTAGCTTAGAATATAAATCAAAATTTACACAAAACCCATTGCAGTTAGTTAACAATGGGTTTTTTAATTGTTAAATAAAAACTATATTCTAACTAGAAACCTGAGTTCGATATAAAAAAATAAATACAGGGTGAAAATCAACAAGCTACGTCATTGCGATGAATGAAGCAAAGCGAAATAAGGAAGCAATCTCATTTTTATGAAAAGATTGCTTCAAATTATGGCACTACGTTTATAATTTTCGCAATGACATTTTAATTTTCAGTTATTTAAAGTAAATCCTTAGGTCAAACTCGGGTTAGAAGGCTTTATATTCTGATTAACCCTAAATAAATTAGTTGGATCGTATTTTCTTTTAATTTCACGCAACCTGTTATAATTATGTTTATAACTAGCTTTTACTCTATCTTGTCCTTCATCCATCATAAAGTTTGAATAAGCACCACCTGAAGAGTATGGATGCAATGCTTCCCAATAACTTTTACACCATTTTGTAATTTTATCTGCATTTTTTGGATCCGGATCAACCCCAACAATAACACCTGCATAATTTGCATCGCGATAAGCCCAAGGAGTTTCTTCTAATCCAACTCTACTTGCAGCACCACTTATAGGATACAAATGCATTTGAGAAAGCGGCGTTGGTATTTTTGAACCAAATTTTAAATGTTGTGCTCTAATTTCAGGACCTAATTCATTAAAAAAATCTGCTCTCCAATACCATTGTAAACCTGGTGGCATTAATCCATCAAAAAGTGTTTGAATGGATGGATAAGGCATTTCACCCACATGTTCAAAGAAAGGATTCATATCTCTAACAGGTTTAAAAAGCTCTTCAAATTTATCTGGATTACCAGCGTAACACCAAACGATTCCACAAAACTTTTTATTATGAAGATGCTCTGGGAATGGTGCTCCAGGAATAATCATAGTTGTAATAAAACCATTTAAATCATCGGGAGCATTCAGAAGAAATTTATGATACCACTCCATAATTTCTTCAGTCTTTTCTATTGGCCATAATGTTGGTCCGCCAATTACATTTTTTACAGGATGCACTTTAAATTTAAAAGAAGTTACAATGCCAAAGTTTCCGCCGCCTCCGCGAATAGCCCAAAACAAATCACTATTTTGTTCAGCATTTACGGTTACAAAAGACCCATCTGCTAAAACCATATCGGCTTCTAATAAATTATCAATAGTTAGCCCATATTTACGTGATAAATGACCAACGCCACCACCAAGGGTTAAACCGCCAACGCCAGTTGTAGAAATTATTCCGGCAGGAACAGCTAATCCAAATGGATGTGTTGCATGATCTACTTCTCCCCAAATATTTCCTCCGCCAACTCTTACTGTTTTATTTGCAGTGTCAACGCGAACAAATTTAAGTCCTGATAAATCTATAACTAAACCATCATTACACAAACCTAATCCACCTCCGTTATGACCACCGCCTCTTACGGCTATTAATAAATTATTTTCTCTACCAAAATTTACCGAAGCAATAACATCGGCAACATCTACGCACATTGCGAACATACCAGGTTTTTTATTAATCATTCCATTATAAACCTTTCTAGTTTCATCATATACAGTATCTGTTGGTATCACTATTTTGCCTCTTAATTTTAAGACAAATTCTTCAATTAAAGAAGGATCCAAATTTTTTACTAAATTTTTCATAATTAATAATTTTTTATAGTTAGTATTATTTTATAGTTGAAATAGAATGCTACAAATTTGTAATATATAACCCTGAATCAATGTGAATTTTAATTCAAAAAACAATACAAATCATTCATTCTAAAATTTATTAAGCTTTAAGATTTAGTATTCACGCTAAAGTTAAAAACATCTGGTCTTGCATAGTGCCCAACTGCATCAAAGCTACGTTTTGCTGCAATTATTTCTTGCAGATTAATTTCAGCATAGATTATTCCTTCTTTTGAATCTAAAGGACCTGCTATTATTTTACCACTTGGATTTATAATACAGCTATTTCCTGTACTCACCCATTCTTTTCCTTTTATATATATTTTTTTTAATTCTTCAGGCAAGTCATTTATATGAAGTGTCATGCAACAACTTATTACAAAAACACTACCTTCCCTAGCAATATGTTGTACCGTTCCTAACCAATTAGCTCCTTTATCCCAAGTTGGTGCCACATAAATTTGTGTACCTGCTTCATAAATTGTATTTCTAGCCAATGGCATAAAATTTTCCCAACAAATTAATCCTCCAATTTTACCAACAGATGTATTGTACGATTTTAAAGTATCACCATTTCCCTGTGCCCAAATAAGTCGCTCACAATTTGTTGGCATTAATTTTCGATGTTTTCCAAGTATAATTCCATTTTCATCAATAAACAGCATGGTATTATAAAGACTTGCATTACTAGTCTCTGAATTTTTTTCATTCATTCCAATAACTACATTTATATGTGCATCTTTTGCAGCTTTACAAAGTCTGCCTGTAGTATCATCAGGAATTGAAACAGCACTTTCAACTAATTGCACATATAATTCGTTAAGTTGAACTGTTTTATGAGCTGGAATTGACCAAACCCAATCTGGATAACCCGCAATAAATGATTCTGAGAAAACAATTAATTTTGCACTTTTTTTACCTGCTTCGAGAATGGCTTTACACGCTATCTTTACTGTTTTTTCTTTGTTTAAAAAAACAGGTGTAAGTTGTGCTGCTGCTACTATAAATTTATTTGATTTCTCTGATTGATTTGAATTATTCATAATGTTTAGAATTAAATAATAATTTCGACAACCTAAAATTAAAACAATCAATGATAAAATAATGTCAGTATTGTTCCAATTTCTGAAACAATTGATTCATTAATTTAAGAGAAAACTAGCTTTTTTAAACCTTTAAAAAAGATGAAGGAAGTATATGAAACCTTTTTCTAAATACTCTTGTAAAATAAGTTGGACTATTAAATCCTACATCATAAGCTATTTCAGCCACTGTTTTATCTTTATTATTAAGTGCTTTTAAAGATTCACGCAATCGCAATTCTTGAATAAGTTGATTTGGAGCCAGACCTGTAATCGATTTTATTTTACGATAGGATTGTGCTTTACTTAAATTTAAAGCCATGTTTAATTTTTCAATATTGAAATCTGGCTTATGGAGTTGTTTTTTAAAAATAATAAATATTTTTTCTAACAAAGAAAAATTTACTTTATCAACTATTTTAAAAATTTCAGACTTAATATTAGGTGCATTTGGCTCTTTTATAATAACTGATTTTGTAACATCATCTATATATATTTTACTATTTCGCCCAATATTTCCTATAATATTAATTTTATTTTTTGTTTCTTCATAAATATTTTTTCCACCCTCATCAACCGGACTTCCTGTAACCAATACTACATTATATTCATAATTATCTGGAATTGATTTTAGCAATTTATCAATAGCAATAGAACATTTGACTGCATTGCTTGCTCCAACAAAGTAAGATAAAAAACCTTTAGTGGCTTGAGGGATATTGAGACCTCCATATTGTGCTATTAGTTTAAATACTTGTTTTATATAATGCTTGTATTTACCAGAAAAATCATTTGTTTTTATTAAGAGGAAAGTTCTAAAACCAGAATCAACTTCATTTGAAATGGTATGTGCCAAATCATTTTTACTTTTTCCAATATTTAAAAATAAATTGTATTCATCATCCGAGACTTCAATAATATTGCAGGCTGTATTTCCATGAGATTCCAAATGCACTTTATTACAAGCCTCTTTATTAGGACCTTCCATTAGGCAGAATATTTTTTTATTATCAGCATCTACCCAATATTTTATTTGGATTACTCCAAATTTTTCTTGAACAGCTAAATCTTTCATATGTGCGGTTACTACATCTTCAACCGAAAAATCATCTGAATCTACCGTATGTATGTCCATATATAAAGGCATTGTATTTTTTTATGCAATATACTAAATTTATGATTATTTTAATTCAATCAATTAAATATCAATACTATACAAAATTATCTTCTATTGTATTAACTTCATTTAAAACAAAAAAAATCCCCAACTTTCGTTGAGGATTTTTAAAATATTTTGGACTAAATAATTACTTTTTAAATTTAGCGTATTTAGTTTTAAACTTGTCAATACGTCCTGCAGTATCAATTAATTTAGTTTTACCTGTATAAAAAGGATGTGAACTTCTTGAAATTTCTAATTTTACTAAAGGATATTCAACGCCATCAACATCAATGGTTTCTTTAGTATTAACTGTAGAACGAGTTAAAAAAACATCTTCATTAGACATATCTTTAAATGCTACAACTCTATAATTTTTTGGATGTATCCCTTTTTTCATCGTAAACTCGTTTTAATTCTGTTTTTATTTTTGAGACTGCAAATTTAACTATATTTTTGAAACTTCAAACAAATAATTTATTTTATTTACACAAAATTAAAAAAAACTCATCTAGTTATTATGATAAACAAGTCATTTTTCAGTTTATTTATCTTCGCTTTACTAATATCTTGTAAAAGTGAATATAAATTTGTTTTAAAAACACCTAAAAAAATACCATCTAACCAAAGTTTAACTATTTCGTTATCAGAAAAAAATGATAAAAAAATTGATTCTGTCGAGTTTTCATTAGATTCTAAAAAATTAAAATCAGAAAGCTCAAGTTTAACTATTCCTATTTCAAAATATAAATTAGGAAAACATACAATTACGGCACTTGTTTTTTACGAAAACAAAACTAAAAAAGTATCTAAATCTGTTTATTTTATGGCGGATACAGCTCCAACTCTTTATACTTATAAAATTATTAACACCTATCCTCATGATCCAAAAGCCTATACGCAAGGTTTAGAATATTATAATGGTTATTTATATGAAAGTACTGGAAGAAAAGGAACTTCATCTATTAGAAAAGTGGATATAAAAACGGGTAAAGTACTACAACAAGTTGATTTAGATAAGCAATATTTTGGAGAAGGAATAACTATCTTTAATAATAAAATTTATCAATTAACCTGGCAAGCTGGCAAAGGATTTATTTATGATTTAAAAACATTTAAAAGAGAGGGTGAATTTAAATACACCAAAAGTAGAGAAGGCTGGGGATTAACGCATAATGGTAAACAATTAATAAAATCTGACGGTACAGAGCGTATTTGGTATTTAAATCCTAAAACACTGATTGAACAAAGTTATATTGAAATCTATACCAACAAACAAAAAGTTGAGGAACTTAATGAACTAGAATACGTTAATGGTGAAATTTATGCCAACCGCTGGCAATTAAACTCTATAATAATTATTAATCCAACTTCAGGAAAAGTTGATGGTGTTGCTGATTTAAATAGTTTAAAAACCAGAATAGAACAAGTTCAAATTATTGATAATGTTGATGAAGTTTTAAATGGTATTGCTTATGATAAAGAACATGACCGGCTTTTTGTTACTGGTAAACTTTGGAGTAAATTATACGAAATTAAATTGATTAAAAAAGAATAATGTATATCCGTTTTGTATCATATTTCATATTTATACGTCATGCTGAACTTGTTTCAGTAGCAGGCGGGCTTGTTTCAGCATCTCATAGTTTTTACTAATCACCGATTTATATTGATGAGACCCTGAAACAAGTTCAGGGCGACGAACATTTTATGATTAATTACGGACAATCAATAAAAAAATAAAGAAAATAGACATATATGTTGGAACGAAACTTTAAATTTATATCTGCTCTTTAATCTATCTTAATTTTATCTTTTTATATTTACAAAAATATCCCAAATGCGTAAAATTTTAATTATTTCAATTTTATCCCTTATTGCTTTTACTTCTTGCAGAAAAGATTTTTCAGCAGCATTAAGTAGTGGAAACCTTATATTTTCTAAAGATACCGTTTATTTAGATACTGTTTTTACCAATATTGGTTCAAGTACTTATAACTTAAAAGTATATAATAAAAGTAACCATGCCATTTCTATACCAACCATAAAATTAGAAAAAGGAGAAAATTCATTTTACAGATTAAATGTTGATGGAATTCCTGGTAAACAGTTTCAAAATGTAGAAATTTTAGCGAAAGACAGCATGTATATTTTTATAGAAACAACCATTGATGTAAATCAAGTTACCAATCCTATTTATACCGATGCCATTGTTTTTGACAGTGGTGATAATTTACAAGATGTAAAATTGGTTACCTTAGTACAAGATGCAAATTTTTTATATCCTTCTAAAGATTTAAACGGACTTATTGAAACCATAAAAATTGGAATTGATGCTGATGGAAACGAGCTAAAAGTAAACGGATTTTACTTAAACGATAACACTACCTTTACCAATGAAAAACCTTATGTAATTTATGGTTATTGTGCCGTTCCAAATGGTAAAACACTAACTGTTGATGCTGGGGCTAAAATCCATTTTCATTCTAATTCAGGATTAATTATTGATAAAAATGCTACTTTAATTATGAATGGTGAACTTGATAATACTATTACCGTTGAAGGAGACAGATTAGAACCTGAGTTTAGCAATGTACCCGGACAATGGGGAACTATTTGGTTGCGTGCAGGAAGCAAAAATAATATGATAAATAATACGATTATTAAAAATGCTTCCGCAGGAATTATTATAGATTCTATTGGCAATACTTCACCAACATTAACCATTAAAAATACTCAAATTTATAATAACACTAATTTTGGAATTTTAGGTAGAGAAACTAATATTTACGGTGAAAATTTAGTAATTAACAATAGCGGACAATCATCACTAGCTTGCACCGTTGGTGGAACTTATAATTTTGTACATTCAACATTTGCTAATTTCTGGAATCAAAGTTTACGTCAGTTTCCAAGTGTTTTAGTTAATAATTATTTCACCTACATAAAAGATGGAGCTGAGGTAATTGAACCTAGAAATTTACAAGCTGCCAATTTTACCAATTGCATCATTGACGGCAACAACAATATTGAATTTATTTTAGATAAAGCGGAAGGTGCTGACTTTAATTATTCCTTTAAAAATAATGTATTACGTTTTGATGATTTTAATAATAGTTATGCAGCTATAACCGAATATAATTTTGAAGATACCAATTTTTATACAAACAATATTTTAAATGGCATTTCAGATTTTAAAAATCCGAATAACAATGAACTAATTATTGGTGAAAATTCTGATGGAATTCAAAAAGCCGAAACTCAAGGAAGTTTAAATGTTCCTTTTGATATTTTAGGAATTTCCAGAACTTTACCTGCTGATATTGGTGCTTATCAACACATAACTTTCAACTAATGAAAAATGTTATAATTACCGGAACAAGCCGAGGAATTGGATTTGAACTAGCAAAACTATTTGCTAAAAACAAGTATAATGTTTTAGCTATTTCACGCAACACCAAAACGTTAAGCTCACTTTCTTTAAAAAATATCACTACCCTTTCAGTTGATTTATCTAATGAATCTGATTTTAAAAAAATTACCAATTTTATTACTAATCATTGGAAAACTGTAGATATTGTAATTAATAATGCAGGTAAACTAATTAATAAACCTTTTGAAAAACTTACTACAAATAATTTTTTAGAAGTCTATAAAGTAAATGTCTTTGCTGTGGCAGCATTAACTCGTCAGCTAATTCCATTTTTAAAAAAAGGAAGTCATGTAGTTAATATCAGTAGTATTGGAGGTATTCAAGGAAGTGTAAAATTTCCAGGTTTAGCTGCTTATAGTTCCTCAAAAGGTGCTTTAATAACTTTAACCGAAGTATTAGCCGAAGAATATAAAGAAGCACAAATTTCTTTTAATGCTTTGGCTTTAGGTGCAGTACAAACTGAAATGCTAGCAGAAGCTTTTCCTGATTATAAAGCACCTGTTTCTGCAAAAGAAATGGCAAATTACATTTATAATTTTGCATTAACAGGAAATCAGTTTTACAACGGAAAAATATTACAGGTTTCTTCAACAACACCTTAATTTATGACCAAGCATTTAGAAAAATATATTCCAGAAGATGCTATTCCTTTAGTTGATGAATTGCTTAAAAAAAATCCGATTACCATAAAAATTGTAAATAAACGGACTACTAAACACGGCGATTTTAGAAAAAATAAAAATGGATTGATGCAAATAACTATTAATAACAGTTTAAATAAATATCAATTTTTACTTACACTCATCCACGAAATAGCTCATTTTATTACCCATCAGCAATATAAAATGGTAAAACCACACGGAAAGGAATGGAAACAAAATTTTCAACATTTAATGTTGCCTTTTTTACAGCCAAACATTTTTCCTATAAAGCTACTTCCTTATCTTGCCAACTATTTAAAAAACCCAAAAGCAAGTACAGGTGCAGATGTAAATCTAACTTTTCAGCTCAATAAATATAACATACCAACTAACAAAAATTTTATATTTGAAATACCTGAAGGAAGTCTTTTTACTTTTAAAAATAAAGAATATAAAAAAGGAATAAAAAGAAGAACTCGATTTGAATGTGTTGAAATTACTTCAAAAAAAGTATATTTATTCAATCAAAATGCCGAAATTACATTATAAAAAATGAAAATTAATAAAAATTATTACGCAGTTATTATGGCTGGTGGTGTTGGATCACGTTTTTGGCCTATTAGCACTAAAAAATTACCAAAACAATTTCACGATATGTTAGGTAAAGGCAGCACCTTAATTCAGCAAACATTTCAACGGTTTGAAGATTTAATTCCTGCAGAAAATATATTAATTGCCACCAATGAAAATTACGCTGATTTAGTTCAACAACAACTTCCAAAAGTCAAAACCAATCAACTGGTTTTAGAACCAGCCATGCGAAATACAGCACCTTGTATTTTGTTAAGTGCATTAAAAATTTATAAAGAAAACCCTGATGCAGTAATGATTGTTGCACCTTCTGATCATTGGATTGAAAATGAAAACGAATTTTTAAATAATGTTGAAACTGCTTTTGAATTCTGTCAAAAAAAAGATGCTTTATTTACTTTAGGAATTTCACCAGATTCACCAAATACAGGTTATGGTTATATTCAATTCAATTATGCTGAAAATGAAATAAAAGAAGTTCAAAATTTTACAGAAAAACCTAATTTAGAAACTGCAAAAAAGTTTATATCCAAAGGAAATTACTTATGGAATGCAGGTATATTTGTTTGGAGTGCAAAAAGTATTTTAAAATCTTTTCAAACTCATTTACCTGAAATGTATGCACTTTTTTCGGAAGGAAATAGTAGTTATAACACTTCTTCAGAAAAAAAATTTATTAAAACCAATTATGAAAAATCTGAAAATATTTCTATAGATTTTGGTATCATGGAAAAAGCAACAAATGTATTTGTTTTACCTGTAGATTTTGGTTGGAATGATTTAGGAACTTGGGGATCATTATACGCCAAATTACCAAAAGATAATCAACAAAATGCTAGTATTGGAGGAGAAATAATCTATAGAGATGCTAACAATAATATGATAACCACACAATCTGGCAAAAAAGTAGTGATACAAGGATTAAAAGATTTTATTGTAGTTGAAAAAGAAGATGTTCTACTTATTTGTCCGAAAAGTAGTGAGCAAGAAATTAAAGAAATCACAAAAGATGTAAAAAGTAAATTTGGAGATAATTTTGTTTAATTAAAAGCAATGCTATGGAAATCAAAAAAGAACTATCAACTCAAGAAAACGAAACAGAAAACAACTCAAATTCAAATACTGAATTTAAAACTGTTTGGATAGTAATAAAAGATTTTTTCTATAATTTGTTAGATATTAGGCATGGCACCGATAAAAAAGGCACCATTGAAGATATCAAAAACAATATTTCAATTAAAGGTCATACCGCTTGGGTACTTGTTTTTTCTATTTTAATAGCTTCTATTGGACTTAACATAAGTTCTACCGCAGTAGTTATTGGGGCAATGCTTATTTCGCCTTTAATGGGTCCAATTTTAGGTATTGGCTTATCTATTGGCATTAATGATATTGATACTTTAAAACGCTCATTAATCAATTTAGGCGTTATGATGGGATTGAGCATTGGCACTTCCTTTTTGTTTTTTTTAATTCCAATATTTAGGAATGAAACTCCAGAAATTTTAGCACGAACAGCACCTGATGTACGAGATGTTTTTATTGCTATAGCTGGTGGATTAGCATTAATTGTGGCTTTAAGTAGAAGAAGCAAACAGACAAATACTGTTGCAGGTGTTGCAATTGCCACGGCTTTAATGCCTCCTCTTTGCACCGCTGGTTATGGATTAGCAACTTGGAATTTAGCTTACTTTGGTGGTGCATTATTTTTATTTATTATCAACACCATTTTCATCGCTTTAGCCACTTTTGTAATTGTAAAATATTTACGTTTTCCAATGCTTAAGTATATCAATTCTAGTAAAAGAAAAAGAATTGCACGGTTAGCTTCTTTTGTTGCTCTTTTAATTTTTACCGCAAGCATTTACTTGTTTATAAATTTATTTAATCAAAATCAGTTTAAACAATCAGCACAAAATTTAATTGAAGCTATTAAAAAAAGTGGTATTAGTATTATTGATGAAATTGACGAAAATATTAATTATAAAAATAGAAGTATAAAATTAGTGGTGTATGGAACTAAATTATCTAATGAAAAAATAGCGAACTGGAAAACGAAATTACCAGATTATGGTTTAAAAAATACACAACTAATTATTCAGCAAGGTCAAGATGATTCTGATTTACGAAATGAAGTCAGAAATTTAACCGATTTATACTTACAAAATCATAAATTAATATCATCTAGAGATAAAACCATAAAAGAAAAAAATGCTAAAATAAATGTTTTAGAAACAGAATTAACTAATTATTACAATCATCAAATTCCATTTTTACAAATCAGCAAAGAAGCCAAAATAAATTACAATGGTTTATCGCATTTAAGTTACGCTAAACAAGTAGAAACTAATTTTAATAAAATTGATACTATTACCGTTTTTAAAACCAAATGGTACGATTCTATTACTAACAAAAATCAACAAAAACTTCAACTAAAAAATTGGTTAAAAATTAGGTTAAAACTTGATACTTTGGTGGTTGAATAAAAACAAAAAAATCACACTGTAGATTATAGTTAATATTTTTATTCAGAGTTTATTATACGCCAAAGAAACTAAAAGAATTATAATTTGTCATTTATTTCATTTTAACTATTTTTACAGGAGTTTAAAAAAATAATTTTGAAAAAGATTTTAATTGCTACTTTAATTCTATGCACAACTTTTATGTATTCCCAAAAAGAAGCCAATATCTGGTATTTTGGAGAAAATGCAGGGCTAGATTTTAATAGTGGAGTCCCAGTTGCTTTAACCAATGGCAAACTAGATACAGAAGAAGGTTGTGCTACAATTTCGGATAAGAATGGAAATTTGTTGTTTTACACTAATGGTATTGTGGTTTACAACCGTAACCATACTATTATGCTAAATGGAACAGGACTAAATGGAAATGATACAAGTACAAATTCAGCTCTTATTATACCTAAACCTAATAATTCTGATATATATTATATTTTTACTGTTGATTTTCAAGCAGGTGCAAAAGGGCTTCAATATTCTGAAGTTGATATGACTTTAAATGGTGGGCTTGGAGGAATTACAACTAATAAAAATATAATATTAGAAACGCCTGTCACAGAAAAACTAACAGCAATTAAAAACCCCATATCTAATGAGTATTGGCTAGTTAGCCATAAGTGGGCTAGCAATGAATTTATATCATATAAAATTACAAATACAGGAGTTAATTTAACTCCTGTTATTAGTGCAGTTGGATCTATAGTAATAGGAGGAACTCCTGATAATTCAAGAGCAATAGGAGATATTAAAATTTCACCTGATGGAACAAAATTAGCAGTTGCTAGATTAGAATTTGAAGTTCAATTATTTGATTTTAATGCTACTTCTGGAAAGGTGTCAAATCCAATTACACTTATTAACTATTCAGAATATTCACATACCTACGGAATTGAATTTTCGCCTAATAGTAAAGTTTTATATGTAAGTGATTTTTATGATGGAGTATTTCAATATAATTTGAATTTAAGTTCAACAACTGATATTATAAACTCAAAAATTGAGCTAGCAGGTCCAGATAACACTAAAGTTTATGGAGTGTTACAATTAGCGATAGATGGTAAAATATATATTGCAAACTATTTAGATTTTTTAGATGTAATTAACAAACCTAATGTAGTAGGTGTTGGCTGTAATTATGATGTAGAAACAATTTCTTTAGATGGCAGATATTCTAAATTGGGTCTTCCTCCTTTTATACAATCTTTTTTTAATACATCATTTAATTTTAATAATCTATGTTATGGAGACACCACTCAATTTACGTTAACGGATACTGTAGATTCAGTAGTTTGGGATTTTGGAGATGCAGCTTCTGGTGTAAATAACACTTCAACAGCTATAGTACCAACACATATTTTTACCAGTCCGGGAGATTATACCGTTACGGTTACGGCAA
>NZ_JAKIUR010000051.1 GCF_021647475.1 Lutibacter sp. | reverse complement strand
CAGAGCAATATGACCCATACGAAAACGCCATTGCAGAGCGAATTAACAGAACCCTTAAATATGAATATGGATTAAAACAAACCATTAAAAATACCGATATTGCTCAAAAGATAACTAAACAAGCTGTCTATATTTACAACAATCTAAGAACACCTTTTAGTCTGGATTTAAGAAAACCGGCAGAAGTGCATTTAAATCCAAATATAAAATATAAATCCTATCGGAAAAATAATGTAAATTTGACTGAACTAACAATTTAAAAACTGACCTAGTTCAAACTATTTTTTTGCCTTCTAAACTGCTGAAAAAAATCTTTTGAACGAGCAAAATTAACAATAAAAAGGTCAACCTATATCAGTATAATACATTATCTTTATTACAAGAAATAAAAATTAAAAAGAATATTAATATCTGAATTGTTTTATTCATTTATCATTTACTAAAATACAGCTATAAATTTATATAAAATTGTAAAGACCAATTAATTTTTATTCTTTACAATTGTTACTACAAAATAGTATTTTTAGGAAACTTTTTTATTTATCCTTTTCTTCTTTTAGAAGTTTTTTTTCCAAAAAAAGCACTTTTATTATCAGAGCGTTTTCTTCCGAATCTGCTGAAATCTCCACTTGGTTTTCTATCACTGCTTCTTTTTCGATCACCACTTCCGCTAGATCTTCTTCCTCCATCTCTTCCTCCGCTTCTTCTTCCTCCTGAACGTTTTTTCTCAGTAATTTCTACATTTACACTTCTTCCATCAAATTCAACATCATTTTGTTTAAAAATAGCGATAGTTTCATCGGTATAATTTTTATCTAATTCAAAAAATGAAAAAGTGTCTAAAATTTCAATTTGACCTATTTCAATATTATTAGAAATTTTTTGATCATTAATTAAACCAATTAATTTTGCTGGATTTAATTTGTCTTTTCTACCAATATTAATAAAGAAACGAGACATATTTTCATCATTTCTACTTCTTCCTCTTGAGTCAGAACGGCGATCACCTTGCATGTGTTCGCTATCATTTAAGTCAGGAGCGTTTTGGTAATAGGTTAAAAATGTATTGAATTCTAAAGAAACAAATCGTTTTATCAATTCTTCACGATCTAATCCTTCTAATTTTTCATAAATGGATGGTAAAAAATCTTTAATTTCAGTTTCATTAATATTAATATCTTTTACCTTATCAATTAATTTTAAAAGTTGATTGTGGCAAATTTCCTTTCCTGTTGGAATAGGAGTACTCATAAATTTTTTACCAATTAATCTTTCAATAGGACGAAGTTTTCCTTTTTCTCTTTGAGTAACAATGGCAATTGAAATACCTTCTTTACCTGCACGGCCAGTTCTACCACTTCTATGGGTATATGATTCAATTTGATCTGGTAATTTATGGTTTATTACGTGGGTTAAATCGGTAACATCTAATCCTCTAGCGGCAACATCGGTAGCAATTAGAAGTTGTAAGTTTTTTTGACGAAATTTTCCCATAACGCTATCTCGTTGTGCTTGAGATAAATCTCCGTGAAGTGCATCGGCATTATAGCCATCTTTTATTAATTTATCAGCAATTTCTTGTGTTTCTCTACGAGTTCTACAAAAAACAATACTATAAATATCAGGATTAACATCGGCAATTCTTTTTAAAGCTGCATATCTGTTTCTTTCTGAAACCACATAATATTGGTGCGTAACTTTATCTGCACCTCTATTTTTTTGTCCAGCACTAATTTCAACGGGTTTATGCATGTAGTTTTTTGCAATACTTTCAACTTCTCTTGGAAAAGTTGCAGAAAACAATAAGGTTTGTTTTTCTTTTGGTGTTACTGCTAAAACTTTGTCTAATTCATCTTTAAAGCCCATGTTAAGCATTTCATCAGCTTCATCTAAAACCAACCACTTTACATTGGCTAATTTTAATTGCTTTCTTTTTATCAAATCTACTGTTCTGCCAGGTGTTCCAACAACAATTTGAACTCCTTTTTTAAGTTTTCTAATTTGTTCATCAATATTAGAACCACCATAAACGGCAGCTACTCTAAATCCATCCATATGAGATGAAAATTCAGCAATATTTTTAGCAATTTGTATTGCTAATTCTCTTGTTGGAGATAAAATTATGGCTTGAGTATCGTTGCTTTTAGTGTCAATTTGTTCTAAAATTGGTAAACTAAAAGCAGCTGTTTTACCTGTTCCTGTTTGTGCAAAAGCTTTTAAATCTACTTTTGAAGCTAAAACTTGTGGAATTGCTTTTTCTTGAATTTCTGTAGGATTTTCGTACCCTAAATCGGTTAGTGCCTTAATAATATTATTATTAAGCCCTAGCTCTGTAAATGTCGACATTCTGTATGTATTAGTGATCTACAGACGCCCATCTATAAACCGGTTAAAAAACGGGCAAAGATACACTTTAATTTTGTTTATCAGCTTTTTTTTTAATTTAAAGCTAATTTATCTAATTGAGTATTTAAATATCTGGAACCTAGGTAAGTAAACCCATTAACAACTATTCCGTTTTTATTAATTATAATGGTTCTTGGGTAGTTGCTCACTAAAAATTGATTAGCATAACTATCAGCAGTCAATTTTAATTGATGGTTTATATTTAATAATTTTAATTTAGGATCTGTTGTTAAATCAATTTTTTCATGATTTAAATGAATTCCAATAAATAATATTTTAGGATAAGTATTTTCTAAATATTTTATTCTACTAACTAAATAGTCAGAAGACATAAACTCATTAGACCAGAAATAGATAACCGTGTTTTTACCTTTTATAAGATCTCTAATGTTTTTAGTTTTATCAGTATATGTTTTAACGTTAAAATTATGCAACAATTCATTATTTTTAACATACTTACTGTCGTGTACCAAATTTATAATTTGTTTTCTGTAATCTGGATTTGTACAATGTTTTAAAAATATTTTTAAGGTGTTATTATTAATATTACAAGTAGATTCACTTTTTAAAAAATCATTAAGAACCACACGTTTAAGTAATGTATTTTTAAATTTTTTTAATTTAATATGTTTAACAATTTCATTTAATAATGTATTGGTTAAATTATTGTTATTAATATCGTTATTTTGATAACTTAAATTATACAAATAACTAATAATATAATTTTGGTAAGGATAAAAGGAAACTAATGATTTTTCATTTAAATTTACTTTATTTCTATAGTTATAAAAGCTAGGTTTTATTATAGGAAACTCTTTTTTATTATTTGCAATTTTATTGTAGTATGGATAAATTTCTTTTAAACTATATAATGGATAATAAATAGCAGTATTTATTAATCTTTTAAAATTATCACTTATTTTATCCTTTTCTAAGGATAAAAAAATTTTAAAATTTTCTTGACGTTTTTTAGCTAGTAAATTAATTTTATTTTGAAATTGATTTTGTCCTAAATTAAAGTATCTAGACATTGCTTTATCATCTTTTTCATTTTGTAAAAATAAATTAATTAGAAATTCATTTTTAGTACTTCCTTTTCCGCTAAAAACTAATGATTCATCAAAGTTCCAGGTGTTTAATCTAACTAAAACGCTATCAGATGGTTGTAAATAAACATATTGAAATTCTACCCCATGTTTAAAGGTATATAAGCCTTCTTTTAAATGTTTAAATTTAGCAATAAATCGATTATTTTTATCTAAATTAATGGTATCTAAAACTTTATCATCTTTTAAAAACAATACATATTTTGATTTTGGATTAATAATATCTCCCCCAAAATAGATGTCATTTTTTCCTGATTGGTTTTGTTTAGAACAACCAAACATGGTAATTAATAGTATAAATGTTATTAAATACTTCATTTACATTTGAATTAGAACAAAAATACACACTTGTTCATAGGCATTTTGTTAAATAGATGTTAATAAAAAAAAGGTTTTAGAATGTGTAAATAATTAACATTTAATTAAATGATTTAAAATTCATTAAAATGTTTACTTTTGCAAAACTTTTAAAAAAAACATACAAATAATAAATAATATGCTATCAGTATCAAATTTATCAGTTCAATTTGGAAAACGAGTTTTGTTTGATGATGTTAATACCAAATTTACTATTGGTAATTGTTACGGAATTATTGGTGCCAATGGCTCTGGAAAATCAACTTTTTTAAAAATAATATCAAGAGAAATAGAACCTACTTCTGGTCAGGTTCATTTAGATAAAGGCAAAAGAATGTCTGTTTTATCTCAAGATCACTTTGCTTTTGATGAATTCCCAATATTAGATACTGTACTGATGGGAAATAAAGAATTGTACAATTTAAAAAAGGAAATGGATGCCATTTATGCAAAAGAAGATTTCTCAGAAGAAGATGGTGTTAAAGCAGGAGAATTAGGCGTTGAATTTGAAGAAATGAATGGTTGGAATGCCGAAAGTAATGCAGCCACGTTATTATCAAATTTAGGAATTAAAGAAGAAATGCACTATAATTTGATGAGTGAATTAGATGGTAAAACTAAAGTTCGAGTTTTATTGGCTCAGGCTTTATTTGGAAATCCGGATGTGTTAATTATGGATGAACCAACCAATGATTTAGATTTTGAAACCATTGGTTGGTTAGAAAATTTTCTTGCAAATTATGATAATACGGTAATTGTTGTTTCGCATGACCGTCACTTTTTAGATGCAGTTTGTACTCATATTTCAGATATCGATTTTGGAAAAATAAACCATTATTCTGGTAATTATTCATTTTGGTATGAATCTAGTCAGTTAGCAGCCAAACAAAGAGCTCAGCAAAACAAAAAAGCTGAAGATAAAAAGAAAGAATTAGAAGAATTTATTAGACGTTTTTCTGCCAATGTTGCCAAATCTAAACAAGCAACTTCAAGAAAAAAAATGATAGAACGATTGAATGTAAATGAAATTAAACCATCAAGTAGAAGATATCCTGCCATTATTTTTGAAAGAGATCGTGTTGCTGGAGATCAAATTTTAAACGTTGAAGGCTTATCTAAAAAAGTAGGCGATGAAGTGTTGTTTAAAAACATTCACTTTAATTTAAATAGAGGAGATAAAGTAGTTTTACTTTCTAGAAATTCTAAGGCTGTTACAGCATTTTACGAAGTTTTAAATGGAAAGGATAAGGCTGATGAAGGCAAATTTAGCTGGGGAGTTACTACTACACAATCTTATTTGCCATTAGATAATTCTAGCTTTTTTACAAATTCAAATTTAAATCTGGTTGATTGGTTACGTCAATACGCTAAAACGGAGGAAGAACGTGAAGAAGTTTATTTGCGTGGATTTTTAGGTAAAATGATTTTTAGTGGAGAAGAAGCTTTAAAAAAGTGTAATGTACTTTCAGGAGGTGAAAAAGTAAGATGTATGTTATCTAGAATGATGATGATGAGAGCAAATGTATTAAAGTTAGATGAACCTACAAATCATTTGGATTTAGAGTCCATTCAGGCTTTTAATAATTCGTTAAAAAACTTTAAAGGAACGGTAATTTTTTCAACACATGATCACGCTTTTGCACAAACGGTTGCCAACAGAATTATTGAAATTACACCTAATGGAGTAATTGATAGGTTTACCACTTTTGATGAATATTTAGCAAATCCAAAAATAAAAGAATTAAGAGCTAAAATGTACGCTTAAAAAAGAAGCTGTCTAAAAAGTCTTTAAAAAAACCGTCATTCTGAATTTATTTCAGAATCTCATCTGGCTGATTATCAATGGTTATGAGAACCTGAAACAAGCCTGCCTGCTGCTGGTAGGTTTAAGTTGACGAAATATTCTATTTTTAGCCTATCTATTTATTGTCCTTGCATTCTACGTCTTTTGCCTAATTCTTGCAACATTCTACGATTAAAATTACGTTCTGCTTTTTTTAATAATATTATTTTTTTAGCCGAAATAATAGAAGACAATTCTTTAACCATGCTAATTTTAGCGTTGGTGACTTTCTGCTCATTTTTTAAAGAATTTGAAATTAAATTTTTTGCTTGTTCTTCTGAAATATAATCAATTCCACCAGCTAAACGTATTTGCCGTTGAATTTTTAATTCTGAATCAATTTTTAATTTTTTAATTTTATAAGTATATAAATTATAAACTGGCCAAAATTGCTCTGCTTCTTTTGGAGATAAATTTAATGCATCAGTAATGTAAGATGTTTTTAATGCTTTTATGCGTTGTCGTTGTAGTTGTTGTGCTTGAAGCAAATTAATGCTAAGTACAAAAAGCATAAACAAAGTAATAATTTTTTTCATTTTTAGTAAATTTTATTAATTTTCATAGATAATTTCTTCCAAGTCTTCTTCTGATAAATAGTTTTCAACTTCGGCATTTGTAATGTTGGTATCAAAAGATTCTTTATTTAATTCATCTACCGTATAAAGTGCTGCAATGCTTAAAATATCAACATTATTTTGGTCATTTTCAAAATAATTTTCAATAGAAGATGTTGAAAGAGCATCCATTGTAACAGGTTTTGATGTTGAGTTTAAATAGACCAATAATAGGAGTGAAGCTGCAATTGCAATAGGTGCAATAATTTTTGTAATTCTTTTTAATGAAATTACTTTAGATTTCTTTTCAGATTGAAGCTTATTAATTATTTTATTTTCAATTTCATCAAAATAATTACTAGGAATTTCATCTGTTTTATTTTTTTGGATTGATTCTGCTTTTAACTTAGTTATTACAATGTTTTCTAACGAATTAAAATAACCGTGAGGATTTGCAAAATTATGTTTTTTAGTGAATTTTTCAGTTGCTAATTTAGAGATTACTTCGCCTTCAATAGTTTTAAAATAATCCACAGGAATCTTAAACCCAGTAGCTTTTACTGAATTTTTTGATAATTTAAAATTACTATGTCTATTTTCTTTTTTCATTTAATTATAAGACTGAATAATAGGTACATGGTTTAATTGGTTTTTATATAGTTTTCAATTTTTTTTACTGCATGATGATAGGATGCTTTTAACGCACCAACTGAAGTTTCTAATATTTCTGATATTTCAGTATATTTCATTTCTTCAAAGTATTTCATATTAAAAACTAATTGTTGTTTTTGCGGTAAAGTTACTATTGCTTTTTGTAGCATCAATTGAATTTCATCACCTGTATAAAAAGAATCATCTTCTAAACTTTCAGCCATTTTATATTGCAATTCACTTATATCCACATTTTGCTTATTTGCTTTTTTATTAATAAAAGTTATGGATTCATTAGTCGCAATTCTATACATCCAAGAGTAGAGTTTACTTTTTTCGTTAAAAGAATGAATGTTTTTGAAGACTTTAATAAAAGTATTTTGTAAAACATCATCAGCATCATCATGAGATAAAACAATTTTACGGATATGCCAATACAAACGTTCTTTGTATAAACCCATTAAATTTCTAAAGGCTTGTTCTTGGGTGTCAGCTTGTTTTAATTGAGCAACTAATAATTTTTCGTCTGTCACAGGTTGATTTTAGTTATTAGACGGATAAATTTAAAAAAGGTTTAATGATAAAAAAAAATTATTTAATTTTTTTAAAATTTCTTTTTGAATATCCAAAAAGCTTTTGGTCTTTAATGGTGTCGGCTATTCCATTTGGTAACATTTTTTCCCATCCTTCCTCACCTTCAGCAATCATTGAAAACACTTTACGTGATAAAATGTCTAAAATATTAGGATTATAGTTTTTAATATCAATCATTTTCCCATTATACTTAAAGTATTTATATAACTCTTTTACTCTAGGATGTACTTTTAAATTTTCACTGGTTTGAACTTGTCCTGATTTGTGATCTTTTAAAGGATATAAATAAATTTTTAAATCTTTATGAAATAATTTTCCAAAGGCTTCTAAAATTCCACCACTCATTTCACGATAATATTTTTCATCAAATATTTGAATAAGATTGTAAACTCCCATTGCCAACCCCATTCTGGCTTTTGTAAATTGAGAAAAATATTCAACTAATTTAAAATACTTTTGAAAATTGGTAATCATAACTGTTTTACCAAGTGAACAAAGTAACTCAGCACGGTCTAAAAAATCTCTTTCATTTATTTCACCTTCTGAACGGAGGTTTGCGAGTGTAATTTCAAAAATAACTTTAGTATTAGCTTCATCAACCTTTTTTTCTTGTAAAAATAAAGCTTTTGATTTTTCATAAATATCCATATTAACTAGAGTTACCGGTCTAAAACTTCCTCTAAGTGCTAGGATATTTTTTTTGTAAAGTTCTTGTGCAGGTAATAAGTTTCTCCCATTTGAATCAAACATCACCGCATCTGTCATACCATTTTTAACTAATTGTAAACTCATTAGTCTATTATCTACATACATAAATCGAGCTCCAGAAAAATTAATCATATCAATTTCAATTTGATCACTTTCAATATTATCATATAGTGATTTTACAATTTCTTTTGGATTATCATGTAAATAATAACCTCCATAAATAAGGTTTACGCCAAGTTTACCAAGGGTTTCTTGTTGTAAAGTGGAGTTTGTTTCTCTAAATCTGATATGAAGAATTATTTCATTATAATCTTCTAAAGGATCTAATTGAAATTTAATTCCAACCCAACCATGTCCTTTAAATTTTTTAGAAAAATCTATGGTAGCTACGGTATTAGCATAGGAAAAAAATAAGCGATTTGGATTTTTTTTACGGATAAGCCTATCTTCCATTAAATCAATTTCATGAAGCAACATTTTTTTTAGACGAGATTCGGTTACATAGCGTTTATCATCTTCTTCACCATAAATAGCATCTGAGAAATCTTTATCATAAGCACTCATTGCTTTTGCAATGGTACCTGAAGCACCACCAGCTCTAAAAAAGTTTCGAACAGTTTCTTGTCCTGCACCTATTTCAGCAAATGTTCCGTAAATATTTTTATTTAAGTTAATTTGTAAAGCTTTTTGCTTTATGGTAAGTACTTTACCAATTTCTTTATCTCCTTTTAATTTTACAGGCATATTTTTTATTTAGTAGTTTGCAAAATTACAAAAAAACAAATCTAAAAAAAAAGAGAGTGAATTATATTTTCACTCTCTTTAAATGTTTGAAAATAAGAAATTTACATACTCTTAAGTTCGCTAACTAATTTTGTTAAAATATCTTTAGCATCACCAAATAGCATGGAAGTTTTTTGATTGTAGAATAATTCATTTTCAATTCCTGCATAACCTGGTTTCATACTTCGCTTATTAACAATAATATGCTTAGCATTTTCTACCTCTAAAATTGGCATACCGTAAATTGGACTTGATGGATCGTTATGAGCAGCAGGATTAACAACATCATTAGCACCAACTACAAATACAACATCAGTATTAGCAAATTCCGGATTTACATCATCCATTTCTGCTAACTTATCGTATTCAACATTGGTTTCAGCTAATAAAACATTCATATGACCAGGCATACGACCAGCAACTGGATGTATAGCATATTTTACATCAATTCCTTTGCTGTCTAGCAATTGCTCTAATTCGTGAATTACATGTTGTGCTTGAGCTACAGCTAATCCATATCCAGGGACAATAATCACTTTTTGAGAATAATTCATTAAAATGGCAACATCACTAACTGTTGCTTTTTTAATACTTCCTGTTATTTCATGTCCTTCAGCTTCATCACCAGAACTACTTCCAAATGCTCCAAAAATTACATTTGATAAAGAACGATTCATGGCGTTACACATGGCAAATGTTAAAATGGTTCCTGCAGAGCCTACTAAAATACCTCCTGTTAACATTACCTTATTTCCATATAGGAAACCTGCAAAAGCTGCAGCTAAACCTGTAAAAGAGTTTAATAATGAAATAACTACAGGCATATCAGCTCCACCAATTGGAATAACTAATAAAATTCCATAAGCTAATGCTGAGAAAAATAATAAATATAGAAATAATTGGCTTGAAGTTCCGCTAACTACCATAAAAATACCAAAAGCAATAATAGCAAGAAATACTAAATTATTTAACAAATTGTATTTTGGCAAACGGATAGGTTTTTTAAAAGTTCCGTTTAATTTTCCTAATGCAATCATACTACCTGCAAATGAAACACTACCAATTACCATTCCTGCAATAATTGTTGCTATATATAATTGATTACCAACGTAATGATGAAATTCAATTAAGCCAATTAAAGCAGCACTTGCTCCACCCATACCGTTAAATAATGAAACTAATTCAGGCATTTTGGTCATATCTACTTTTTTGGCAATAAGCCATCCTGCAATAGTTCCTATTACAATTGCAATTGCAATTAGTATATATATTTTATTAGGCACTTCATCTCCTTGGTATAAAAATAAAGTTCCAAAAATTGCTAAAATCATACCAGCTGCTGCTATTAAATTTCCTCTACGAGCAGTTTCAGGATGACCTAACATTTTTAGACCTAGGATGTAAGTAATAGAGGCTATTAAATAAATAAATTCGAGACTAAATGTGTATTCCATTATTTTTTCTTTTTAAACATTTCTAACATGCGATCGGTAACAACAAATCCACCAACCACGTTTAAAGTTCCTAATAATACTGCTACAAAACCCAATGAAATAGATAAAATATTATCAGGATCAGCATCAATCATTACCAATATTGCCCCAATAATAATAACTCCATGAATGGCATTTGCACCAGACATTAATGGGGTATGTAATACTGCTGGTACGTGACCAATTACTTCTACACCTACAAAAATCATCAATATAACAATGTATATCATTTGGAGGTTGCTACTTATAAAATCTATAAATTCTGTCATAATTATTTAGTATTTCCGTTTTGTCTTATTAAACCATTTTTTACAATTAAAGTTTTATCTGTTATTTCTTCGTCTAACTCCCATTTAAATTTGGTTTCATCGGTTAAATGCATAATAAAATTATACATATTTTTAGCATATAAATCACTTGCATTGGTAGATACACTTTCTGGTGAAATAGAAGTTCCAATAATTTTTACGCCATGTTCAATAACCGTTTTATTAAATTTACTTAACTCACAATTTCCTCCTTGAGCTGCAGCTAAATCAATAATAACTGCTCCGTTTTTCATTTGTTCTACTTGTTCTTTAGTAATTAAAACAGGAGATCTTCTTCCAGGTATCATTGCAGTTGTAATTACTAAATCAGCTTTAAATAATGATGTATTAACCGCTTCTTTTTGTCTGCGTACATAATCTTCTGAAGCTTCTTTAGCATAACCACCTTCAGATTTTTCACCAGTATTATCTACCGAAATAAATTTAGCACCTAAAGATTCAGTTTGTTCTTTAGTTTCTAATCTAATATCCGTTGCTTCAACTACAGCACCTAAACGTTTTGCTGTTGCAATTGCCTGTAAACCAGCAACTCCAACGCCGTAAATTAAAACTCTTGAGGGTGTAATTGTACCAGCCGCAGTCATCATTAATGGGAAGATTTTTGTCATTTCATAAGCTCCTAAAATAACTGCTTTATAACCAGCTAAGTTACTTTGAGAACTTAAAATATCCATATCCTGAGCTCTTGAAATTCTAGGAATTGCATCCATAGAAAAAGCCGTTGCACCTTTTGCAGCAATTGCTTCAATTAGTTCAGGGTGTGATTTATGGAATAACTGACTCATTAAAATATGGCGTTTATCCACTAATTTTAAATCTTCTTCAGTAAAAGGATTAATTTTCACTAAAATATCAGCTTCTTTAAATACGACACCTCGTTTTTCAACAATAGCTCCAGCTTTAGTGTAATCTGAATTTTTAAAGGAAGAAGCATGACCTGCATCTTCTTCTACAATAACTTCAAATCCTTTATCTATAAGCTGTTTTGAAATAGTAGGAGAAATTGAAACTCGTTTTTCTCCTTTTTGAGTTTCATTTAATATGCCTATTTTCATATAGTTTTGGTTTTAATATTTATTATAATTATATAGTTTGTTCAAATTAAATCAATAAATAAAAAAAACTAGCTTTTTTAACTAGTTAATTGCAATATTTATAATGTATTTTAAAAGTAAAATTAATATTACGGAATCTAGTATTTGAGTCAAAATTCTTTAATATTATTTTCATTTCCTATTCCTTTTAAGAATTCGTAAAAATACATATTTAAATAGTTTTAAAACTTGATATAAGTCAGATTTTATGTTATTTTAGTTAAATTTAAAGGTTTAATGAAAATTATGTAATAAATATTACAAAAAGGTAATTATTTTATGGTAAAAAAAACTAATTTAACCATAATGGTAAAGTTCATAATTAATTATTCATTGTTATTTTTGTAGCTGATATGAAAGTTAAAATTACATTTTTAGGAACTGGAACTTCACAAGGAATTCCTGTAATTAATTGTCAGCATCCAGTTTGTTTTTCTGATGATAAACGAGATCAACGCTTAAGAACTTCTATTTTAGTAGAATGGGATTCTTACAGGTATGTGATTGATTGCGGTCCGGATTTTAGATATCAAATGTTACGTGCAAAAGTTTCTAAAATTGATGGAATTTTATTTACACATGAACATGCCGATCACACTTCTGGTTTAGATGATATTAGGCCGTTTAGTTTTCAAATGGGAGCTGTTCCAATTTTTGCTAAGAAAAGAGTTATTGAAAATTTAACCAAGCGGTTTGATTATATTTTTGTGGATAAAAATAAATATCCAGGTGCACCAAGTGTAATTATTAATGAAGTTAAAAATGAACCTTTTTTTCTTCATAATTTAAAAGTAATTCCTATTGAAAGTTTTCATCATAAAATAACTATTTTAGGGTTTCGTTTTGACAAGGTTGCGTATTTAACAGATGTAAAAACAATTCCAGAAAAAGAACTACAAAAATTAGTAGATTTAGATGTGCTAATACTAAATGCTTTGCGAATTAAACCTCATAAATCTCATTTAAATCTTGAAGAAGCTTTGGCAATTATTAAAAAACTTCAACCAAAAAAAGCCTATTTAACCCATATGAGTCATTTAATGGGATTTCATGCTGAAACTGAAAAGCAATTACCAAAAAACGTTTTTTTAGCTTATGATGAATTGGTTATTGAAAATTAAATTGGTTATAATTAGCTTGTATTTAGATACTTATATCAATAAATAAATGTTTTTAATAATGTGTACTGATTTTTAAAATTAAAATTATCTTTGCACTTTCAATTTCATTTTATGAATACAGTAATTTTAGTCGTTTTTGTACTAAGCTGGTTTACTTTTGTTTTTTCCAAAAAACAATCGTACTGGTATATTTTTTTATTGGAATTAGCATTGTGGATAAGTACTTCATATTTAGCAATTAATGTTTTGATAAGTGGCAATGAATATGTTTCTGAATTAATTTCTAACTTTTATTTTCATCCTCTAATTATTAAAATTGATAAATTATCTGCCTTTTTTATTTTAATCATAAATTTTACATCCTTAAGTAGTTTTATTTATGCAAAACAATATTTAGCTCCGTACTTAAAGGAGAAGAGTGCTTTTAATTTTGCATTGCATTATTTCAATTTTTTCATGTTGAATTTTGCCATGTTGTTTGTGGTGATGCTTTCAGATGGAATTGCATTTTTATTGGCTTGGGAATTAATGTCGCTAAGTAGTTTTTTACTGGTAATTTTTGAAAGTAATAAACCTGATATTATTAAAACAGGAATTAAATATTTGGTACAAATGCATGTTGGCTATCTATTTTTGGTTGCAGGTTTTGTAATTGTATATGCAGTAACTGGTGATTTTGGTTTTGAAGGAATAAAACATTTGGTAGAAAAAACGCCTTTGATAGTTGGACTTCCAACTAACTTTTGGATTTTTATTGTATTTTTTATTGGTTTTGGTATTAAAGCAGGATTTTTTCCTTTGCATTCTTGGTTACCACACGCACATCCGGCAGCACCATCTCATGTTTCAGGGTTAATGTCTGGAATTATGATAAAAATGGGGATTTATGGTATTATAAGAATACTATTTAATTTACCTGAATTGAATTTGAGCATTGGAATATTCATCCTTTTAATTTCTATTTTTACAGGTGTTTTTGGAGTAATGTCTGCCATAGTTCAACACGATTTAAAAAAATTATTAGCTTTTCATAGCATTGAAAATATTGGAATTATAGGAATAGGAATAGGATTAGGAGTTTTGGGAGAAGTTTATCATCAACCAGTTATTGCCGTTTTGGGCTGGGCTGGAGCTTTATTACACATTTTAAATCATTCCTTATTTAAATCCTTATTATTTTATGCGGCTGGGTCTGTATATATTAAAACTCATACACGTAATTTAAATAAATTAGGTGGACTCATAAAAAAAATGCCATTTACCGCTTTTGCATTTTTAATTGGTGCAATTGCAATTAGTGGAATTCCTCCTTTTAATGGTTTCATTTCTGAATTTATTATTTATAATGGTTTTTTCGATGGAATTAAGCAAGGAGGTTTAGCGTTTCCTATGTTAATGATGTTTGGAATTTTAGCATTAGCCTTAATTGGAGGATTAGCAATGTTTTGTTTTACAAAAGCTTTTGGTGTTGTTTTTTTAGGAACTGCACGAAGCAAAGAAGCGGAACATGCTGTGGAAGTTGCACCATCTATAAGATTTGCTGAAATATTACCGATTTTTTGGATTATAATTATTGGTGTATTGCCTGTGTATTTCTTCAATTTTATAAATTCAATTTTACAAGAAAGGTTTCCATTGTTTGAATTTAAACAATTAGCTATTTCTAACTCATTAAAATGGATTGGAATTATTGGTGCTATTTTATGGTTAAGTATTTGGTTGTTTTATGTGATAAGAAAATTAATATTAAAACGTAAAAAAGTAATTTATGCTGATACTTGGGGCTGTGGTTATACGGCTGCAAATCCAGTTACCAATCAATATAATGCTTCTTCTTTTGCAGCTAATTTTAAAAGAATTGCTAATCCTGTTTTTGTGGATTTATCTTCTGAAATAACTTATGAAGATAAAGAAGTATTTCCTGTAAAAAAATCATATAAAACACATGTAGAAGATAAAGTAGAATTTAAATTTATAATGCCAATAGCTAATAATATTTTACATTATGTAAAAAAAATAGCCGTATTGCAAACAGGTAAAATTCAAGATTATATATTATACCCATTATTGTTTATTATTATAATGATAGTGCTCACAGTTTTAAATATTATTTAAATGGTTAGTTTTTTATTAATACTATTTTGTGCAATTGTTTTCCCAGGAATTATTGCAAAAACTAAAGCTAAATTTAGTGGGAGAAAAGGAGCAAGTATTTTGCAACCTTGGTTTGATATATTTAAATTATTTAAAAAAGGAAGTATTTTTAGTACAACTACGAGTATTATATTTCAATTATCGCCTATTATAAATTTTGTAATTCTAATTATCGCTGTATTATTTATTCCTTTTGGTAATAAGTTTCCAGCGTTTATCCATTTTCAAGGAGATTTTTTATTATTTATTTGTTAGCTTTTGGCAAATTCTTTCTAATAATAGGTGCTTTAGATGTAGGAAGTGGTTTTGAAGGAATGGGAGCAAATCGGGAAGCATTATATTCTATGTTAGCAGAACCAGCTTTTTTTATGGTAGTTGCCACTTTAGTTTTAATAACGGGTAATACTTCATTATCAGATATGTTTAACGGATTTAGTTTAAATATGTATTCATCCATTTTATTTACGGTTCTTTCTGTTTATATTCTAGCACAATTTGCTATGATTGAAAGTAGCCGTTTACCGGTTGATGATCCTAAAACACATTTAGAATTAACCATGGTTCATGAAGTAATGGTATTAGACAATAGCGGTATAGATATGGCTTTTGTAAATATTGGAAACGCATTAAAATTTGCTATTTTTGGTGCCATAATAGCAAATATTATTTTAGCATTTTTGCATGTTAATTTAGTTATAAGTATACTAATTTTTATTTTAGTTGAATTAATTTTTGCTTGGTTAATTGGATTCTTGGAAAGTTTTAAAGCACGGTTAAAACTTATTTATAATTCCCAGTTTATTTTAACAATTTCAAGTATTGGAGTTGTATTGTTTTTAATGATTTTATTATTAGAAAATCAGTTGTAATATGAATGCACTATTTATTTTATTATTTGCAGTTTCTATATTTTACTTTTCTATTTCTGTAAATGTAAAAACTTATATACGTTTATTAGGTTTTCAAGGTGTTTTGTTGTTTTTGATTGCTTTAAATGGTTTGCATGAATTAAGTTATATTCATTTAATATTTATAGCCCTAGAAACTTTAGTATTTAAAGGAATATTAATTCCCGCTTATTTATTAAATATTTCTAAAAAAAATAAAGTTACCAATATTAAAAATTTTAAGGCTCGTAGAAAAATGAAAGGTTTTTATTTAATTTTAACAACGACACTAGTATTTGTTTCAACAATATTTTTGGGGAATTTATTAAAGAATGATTTTTTAGATGTTAAAATATTTTCAACAGCAATTACGGCAGTTTTAATGGGACTTATATTTATAGTAATCAATAAAAATATTACGATACATATTATAAGCTTTATTATTATTGAAAATGGAGTCTTTTTGCTAGCTCTGGCTATTGGAAATGAAATGCCTATGATGGTAAATACTGCCATTTTACTCGATTTATTTGTAAGTGTTTTAGTATTAGGTGTGTTTTTTAACAAATTAACTTATCATTTTCATAATGATTCAACCGATATTTTATCGAAATTAAAAGATTAGAAGATGTTGTACGTATATTTTTTGATAGCAGTTTTATTTTCAGGAAGTATTTTTCTTTTGAAAAATAAAAAATGGATGCATTTTTTAGTGTATGGATTTAATTTAATGCAATTAATTTTTGCTATTTATTTATATCGTCATTTAGGCACTTTTGAAATAGCATATTTTAAATATGATAGCATTAGCGTTTTGTTTGCTTTTATTTTGGCTATACTTAGTTTTGTTGCCGCTGTTCATTATCAGATTTATGAATATAATCAGCAACAATCTATTAGAACAGTTCAAATTCATAATGCAGTTTACATTGGGTTTAATGTTGCTTTGATGGGGGTTTATTTAAGTAGCCAATACGGATTGCTTTGGGCTTTTGTTGAAGCTACAACACTTACAGGTGCTACATTAATTTATCATGATAGGAAAAAAATTGTATTAGAAGCTGTTTGGAAATATGTTTTTGCTTGTTCTGTTTCAATAACATTGGCTTTTGTAGGAATTTTATTATTGAGTGTTGCAGTTCAAAAAGTTGGATTATCAGATTTATCTTTTGATTTGTTAAAAAGCAATGCTTTGCAAATGGATCCTATTTGGTTAAAATCTGCTTTTCTTTTTATTCTGGTTGGCTTTAGTGTTAAAATGGGAATTATTCCTATGTTTAATGTAGATATTGATGCAAAAGATGTGGCTCCATTTCCTATAAGTGCGTTATTTTCTAGTGTTTTATTAAATGCGGGATTTTTAGCGGTGTATCGATTTTATCAAATGTTTCAAATTACAAGTATAAAACCTTGGATGAATCATGTGTTATTAATTGCAGGAGTTTTGACCTTGTTATTTGCTGCGGCATATTTGTTAAAAGTTAAAAATTATAAACGTATGTATGCTTACTCAAGTATGGAACATGCTGGGTTGGTAATTATAGCACTAACGCTGGGGAAAGTTGGCATATTAGCTGCTTTTCTACATTTGACCTTTCACGCTATTGTAAAATCGGGGTTGTTTTTTCAAGTTGGACAGATTATGCGGTTAAATAATAGAGTTAAAATTAATATTACAGGATATTTTTATCAGAATCCTTTTGGAGGATTACTTTTATTATTTGGATCTTTAGCCATTTTAGGGTTACCACCGTCAGGATTATTTATTAGTGAATTGCTAATATTTAAAGAGTTATTACTTCAGCAAAATTGGATTTTAGTTGTGCTTATTCTAATAGCTTTAACGGTGATTTTTTATATTTTGCTGAAAGATGTATTCAAGTTATTATTTTATCCAGCAACACAAAAATTTGAAACAGATTTAAAAGGAACTGTGGTAGAAAATTCATTACAATTAATGTTAGTAGTTTTAAGTATTTATTTTGGAATTTTTCAAAATCATTATTTATTTGATTTAATTCAGGCTTCAATTTAAAATATATGAATAAAAGTTTTACATATTCATTTTTAAGTATTCAAAATAATTCAAGTTTTGAATTTTCAGATATTCCAATACTTGAATATAAGCAGTTTACGGAACAAGTAATTAATTTGTTTAATAGTTCAAATGAAATTCATTGTCTGCAATATTTTGCAATTCCTTATTTAAAAGGGTTTAAATTTATACTGATTTTAGCTAATGATAACACTCATGATTTTTTAGTTTTTGGACATCAAATTACTTCTTTAGATACTTCATTAGAATCTATTACACAACACATAAATGCCTTTCATATTTTTGAACGTGAAATTCACGAAAATTATAATATTCAATTTTTAAATCATCCTTGGTTAAAACCTGTTAGATATGCCGAAAATAGAGCAGATAAATCGAAACAAATAAAAAATTATCCTTTCTATAAAATTGATGGAGAGGAATTACACGAAGTAAGTGTTGGCCCAATTCATGCAGGAATTATTGAATCCGGACATTTTAGATTTTTATGCCACGGAGAAATGGTTAAACATTTAGAAATTCAATTAGGATGGCAACATAGAGGTATTGAAACTTTAATGCTTTCTAAAAAAAAGTGGTTACAACGAAGCATTTTAGCTGAAAGTATTACAGGTGATTCCGCTATTGCTCATAATTTAGCATTTACGCAAACTATAGAATCGCTGGCAAGTATAAAAATAACAAATAATTTAACTATTGAACGTAGCATTGCGTTAGAATTAGAACGAATAGCAATTCATACAGGTGATTTAAGTGGAATGTGCACGGATGTGGCATATCAATTAGGAAGTGCTGTTTTTAGCGGATTAAGAACACCTATAATTAATTTTACACAACGTTGGTGTGGCAATCGGTTTGGCAAAGGATTGATTAGGATAGGAGGAACTTATTATCCGTTAATCAACGATTTACAAATCGATTTGGCTTCTATTTTAATTGATTTTGAAAAGAAATTTGTGGAAATGGCTGAAAAAATGTTCAATTTGCCAAGTGTTTTAAAAAGATTTGATGGAATAGGTGCAGTTTTCACTAATAAATTACTTCAAATTGGAGCTGTAGGAATGGTTGCAAAAGCAGGTGGAATAGCTAGAGATATTAGAAAAAGTCATCCATTTTTGGCGTATAAAAATTTGAATATTAAACCAGTTCAATTTGAAACAGGTGATGTGTTGGCACGAGGCTTAGTGCGTTATTATGAAGTAATTCAATCTATTGCAATTATAAAAACACTTTTAAGTTTATATAAAAATGACGAATTGGGAGATAAGCCTATTTATAATTTGCAATTAAGGGCAAATGCAATAAGCATTAGTGCAGTTGAAGGTTGGAGAGGTGAAATAGTTCATTTGGCAATAACTGACGAGAAAGGTAATTTAAAATATTATAAAATTAAAGATCCATCTATGCATAATCAGGGCAAACTCACACTTTTTCTTTGATAAAAGCTAGATAATCAGTTGATTTATAGTTGTCAAAGTTATTAATTATTTGTATATTATACTGATAATCAATAATTTACATCAATGACATCAAGTAGT
>NZ_JAKIUR010000050.1 GCF_021647475.1 Lutibacter sp. | reverse complement strand
TGTAATCGGTTAATTAAGAATGGGGACTAATACAGGCAATAGACCTAAAATCTAGCGGCAGGCTAAGTTCACCCCATTCTTTTTTTGTAAAGTAAAAATACTTAATAAATAAGAAAATCTTTACTTTGCAAATCTAAAGGACGGCAGACAGGTTGAACATGGCGGAAATTAAAACGTCATTACGAAGGAAGGATGACTGAAGTAATCGGTTCTTGAGAAACAGATTGCCACAGTTTTTTGCCAAAAGCTTTGCAATGACAGACTATAGAAAACGTCATGCTCAGCTTGATAAAGTAAAATAGAATATTTAAAATATGAATAAAAAGAAAGTACTTATTACAGGAATGGCGGGTTTTATTGGTCATCACCTAGCAAAATTATTAGTGAAATCGAATTTTGAAGTTGTAGGTTTAGATAATATTAATGATTATTATGATCCAAGTTTAAAATTAGCACGTTTACAAGATTTAGGTTTTAATACTGATAAAATTGAATATAATAAATTACTACAAAATAAAAATATTGCTTTTATAAAATTAGATTTAACAGATTTAAAAAATGTAAAGCAATTATTTGAAAATCAGCATTTTAATTATGTGGTTAATTTGGCTGCACAAGCAGGAGTAAGGTATTCATTAGAGAATCCACATTCATATGTTGATAGTAATATCACAGGATTTTTAAATATTTTAGAAAGTTGTAGAGCTTATCCTGTAGAACATTTAGTTTTTGCATCTTCAAGTTCGGTATATGGTTTAAGTGAAGATATTCCGTTTCAAGAAGATAATTGTACCGATCACCCGTTAGCAATGTATGCAGCGAGTAAAAAAGCAAATGAAATGATGGCACATTCGTATGCTAATTTATACAATATTCCGTGTACTGGATTACGTTTTTTTACGGTTTACGGACCTTGGGGAAGACCAGATATGGCCTTGCATATTTTTACCAAAGCAATGGTTGAAGATAAACCTTTTGAAGTGTTTAATAATGGAAATATGAGTCGTGATTTTACCTATGTTGGTGATATTGTTGAAAGTGTAAAACGGTTACTTCCTCTTCCTCCAAAAGAAAATAATCCTGAATTTAATGCTAAAAAACCAGTTCCTTCTAAAAGTTCCAAAGCATACCAAATTTTTAATATTGGAAATAATAGTCCTGTAGCTTTAATGGATTACGTTCACGCAGTGGAAAAAGCATTGGGTAAAAAAGGAAAAATAGTATTTAAACCTATGCAACCAGGAGATGTACAATCTACCTATGCCAATGTGGAAAGTTTATTCAATTATATTGGTTTTAAACCACAAACAACCATTGAAGAAGGTATAAAAGCCTTTGTTGATAAGTATTTGGAGTTGAATAATAAAAAGTAAATAAGAACGTCATAGCGAACAAAGTGAAGCTATCTCATGAAAAAAAACAGATTGCCACAGTTTTTTACCAAAAACTTCGCAATGATAGACAATAGAAAACATAAGATTCCGCACAGCGATGTGGAATCTTATGTTTTAAAACCGGATGATGAGATGCTGAAACAAGCCTGCCTGTCGGCAGACATGTCCAGCATGACAAAATAGATTGTCATTCCGCACTGGTTGTGGAATCTGTTAATTTATTTCATTCCGTCACTGCGAGGAGTATTTCACGACGTGGCAGTCTTACACTCAACAACCAGATTGCTTCACTTCACTGCGTTTCACTCGAATTGACGAAATTTTCTCAAAATGCACAACGGGTTTAGTTATTAACAAAAAAGCGAGTTGTAAACAAAATATGTGTACAAAATAATAATTTTAATACGGTTTTTAAAAGATTAAAAATTACATTTGCTTAAGTTTAAAAAGTCTAAGAAATTTAAAAATTGTTGTTTAAATCCTAATTTTATTTTCTTATTTTTAACCAATAGGAAATTACAACCATTATTTCTTATAAATATTTGAATTATAAATCAGTAAACTATTTTTTGTGAAAAACATTCAACCAATTTCTTCTAAAAAAATTAAAAAAAATGTAGTAATAAACCTTGAAAAAGGTAAATTACCACCACAAGCAGTTGATTTAGAAGAAGCCGTTTTAGGTGGAATGATGATTGATAAAAAAGGGGTGGATGATGTTATTGATATTTTACATTCCGAAGTTTTTTACAAAGAATCTCATCAATTAATTTATGATGCAATTTATACCTTATTTCAAAATACCGAACCTATTGATTTAAGAACGGTTTCAAATCAGCTTAGGCAAACGGGTAATTTAGATTTGGTTGGTGGCGATTTTTATTTGATAAATTTAACGCAAAAAGTATCTTCTTCTGCACATATTGAATTTCACGCTCGTATTATTCTTCAAAAATATATTCAGCGTAAATTAATTTCAATTTCTTCTGAAATTATAGAAGAAGCTTATGATGAAACCATTGACGTTTTCGATTTATTAGATGATGCAGAATCTAAATTATTTGAAGTTACTCAAGGAAATTTAAAAAAGAGTTCAGAAGCAGCTGAAGGTTTGGTTAAACAGGCAATAGATAAAATCCAGGAAATATCCAATCAATCTGGTATGAGTGGCGTTGCTACTGGTTTCACTCGTTTAGATGAGTTAACTTCGGGTTGGCAACCATCCGATTTAGTAATTATTGCAGCAAGGCCAGGTATGGGTAAAACCGCTTTTGTAATGTCTATGGCAAAAAATATGGCAATCGATTTTGAAATTCCTGTTGCTATATTTTCTTTGGAAATGTCTTCTATTCAATTAATTACTAGAATGATATCTAGCGAAACCGGAATTTCATCGGGTAAATTAAGAAAAGGAAATTTAGAACCACACGAATGGGAACAATTAAATGTTAAAGTTAAAAACCTATCAAAAGCACCGATTTTTATTGATGATACGCCATCGTTATCCATTTTTGATTTACGAGCAAAAGCCAGAAGATTAGTGTCACAACACGGCATTAAATTATTAATTATTGATTATTTGCAATTAATGACTGCCGGTACTTCTCAAAAAGGTGGTGGAAACAGAGAGCAAGAAATATCAATGATTTCAAGAAATTTAAAAGCTTTGGCTAAAGAACTAGAAATTCCTGTAATTGCTTTATCACAACTTTCGCGTGCAGTAGAAACTAGAGGAGGAAGTAAACGACCATTATTATCCGATTTACGTGAATCAGGAGCTATTGAGCAAGATGCCGATATTGTATCTTTTATATACCGACCTGAATATTACGGAAATACAGACTGGGATGATGATGAACGAACACCTTGTGAAGGGCAAGCTGAATTTATTGTGGCAAAACATAGAAATGGAGGTTTAGATAATATTAGACTAAAATTTATTGGTCATTTAGCTCAGTTTAGTAATTTAGATGAAGATAATGGTTTTGAATTTCAGTCAAAAATGAATGCTATTCCTACTTCAAGTCAACCAACAGCCAATGAAGCTTTTGGTAAGGTAAAATCAGAAGATGATGACGAAGATTTCCCATTCTAATTATAATTTCACTTTTTAATGCTTAAAACAATTGTTTTATTTTTTTTCTTAATTACGTCCAATAGCATTTTTGCATCGTTTATTTTAATTCCAATGGATGCGGTTACACAAACCAATCATTTAAAAGCATACGGAATTGTGTATTGGTCTATTCAACACGGACATAAAGCAAAATGGTTATTAAATTATGAAGGAGGTTCTTTCTTATTAGAAGACACCAAAGCAACCAGAAATGAATGTGTTATTAGAGGGGTAACTTTTGAAGTAATATCAGATATTGAAACAACAAAAATATTAGAAGAAATAAGTAGTCCTTCAAAAAATACAGATGCCGTTGTTTTAGAAAAAGCACCAAAAATTGCGGTGTATTCTCCAAAAAACAAAATGCCTTGGGATGATGCTGTAACCATGGTTTTAACGTATGCCGAAATTCCTTTTGATGTAATTTATGATGAAGATGTTTTAAATGATAAATTATTAGAATATGAATGGCTACATTTACATCATGAAGATTTTACAGGTCAATATGGGAAATTTTATGGAGCTTATAGAAATGCTCCTTGGTATATTGAGCAAAAACAAAATGCAGAAGCATTAGCCAAACAACTTGGATATAAAAAAGTATCCAAAGAAAAATTAGCAGTAGCAAAAAAAATAAAAGATTTTGTAATTGGAGGCGGATTTATGTTTGCAATGTGTTCAGCAACCGATAGTTTTGATATTGCCTTAGCAGCTCAAAATACAGATATTTGTGAATCTATGTTTGATGGTGATCCTTCAGCATTAAATTATCACGGTAAATTAGATTTTACAAAAACGTTGGCTTTTCAGAATTTTAAACTAGAAAGAAATCCGTTAGTCTATGAATTTTCTTCTATTGATATGACTAATAAAAGAAAAATAAAACGAACTTCTGATTATTTTACTTTACAAGAATATTCTGCAAAATGGGATCCAATTCCTACTATGTTATGTCAAAACCACACGCAATATATTAAAGGGTTTATGGGGCAAACCACAGCTTTTGATAAAACTACTGTAAAACCAAATGTATTAATTATGGGGAAAAATATGAATAATGGTGAAGCACGCTATATTCATGGTGAATTAGGAAAAGGAATGTTTACATTTTATGGAGGACACGATCCAGAAGATTACCAACATAGAGTTGGGGATTTAAAAACGGAACTTGATTTGCATCCTAATTCACCGGGTTACCGTTTAATATTAAATAATGTATTGTTTCCAGCAGCGAAAAAGAAAAAACAAAAAACTTAATTGGATTTTTTATTGCTTAGTTACTGTTTTTTTTTATATTTGTTATGTAAATTTTAAAAAAGATACATTTTTTTAACCCTAAACCAATAAGTTTTGAAAAAAGTAACCCCTGTTTTTTTAGCTTTACTATTGACTATTTCCTGTCAAAAAGATCCAATAAACATTGTTGATGAAGCTAATTCAAATTGTACAGATTGCAATATTGAAATTACTAAAGATGCGAGTAGATTAGAATTATTTGATTCTAATGTTAACATTATTAAAAGCACGTATTCAAAATCTTCAAAAATAGTAGCAGACACTATAGATTTAGTGTTAAAAGCAAAATTAAACCCATTAATTGTAAATTATAATGGAAGAGAAGTATTATTAAATGCAAATCATGTTGCCGTAAGATCTAATAGAGTTGCTGTTTCTTATAGTATTGTTGGAGAACCTTATGGGGGAGCCATAGATATTATTGATATTCCTAAAAATAAAAATGTTACTTTAGAAGGTACATTATTAATTCCTGATAAAGATATTGACGCTGTTGATTTTGATTCTAGAACACGTTTGATGTTTGGAGGAGGATTAAATGTTGATTTGTTTCCAAATGCAAATTCATCTTCATTTTTCGAATATTATTCATTAAAAGGTCAAACTAAGAAACCTAAAGATTTTAATTTAAAAAAACTTTTTAGTTTTACAGAAAGATTTGGCAATAAACTAAATAGTATCAAAGATTTATATGGAACCATAATTGGTTCAGGAGGAGGAAATGATGGAACTATTTTTATTTATAATAAAAAAGAAAAAAAAGTATTTTTAGATCAATCAAACGTAATGTCAGGTTTATTTATTTTCGATACTTCTGTTACAAAACAAAATGGTAATAATGTATTTATAGCCGTTGCATATAATAATAATTCTAAAGAGTTAAAAGCTTTTTATTATGACATTAACAGTAAAACATCTGATTTATCTTTTAAATATGAAGTAAGTCTTGGCAATTGGAACTTAAATGTTGAAGCTAAACATTCAATAATGGCTCCAAAAAGCAATGTTTTAATTGTTAGTTTAGAACAAGAAGGCATAGGGGTTTTTAAATTGCAAGAAACAAATGGAATTGAAAATGCTAGTTTAGTTCAACAGGTAAAAGATGAAATACTAGACCCTAATAATCCAGATGAAGTTGTAAATTCATTTTCATACTATAAAAGAGTGGTTTATGCCGCAGCTGGAGCTGGAGGAATATTAATTTTACCTTATAGCAATAAAAAATTAAAATTATCCTATGAATATAAAGTTGAACTCCCAGGCGAATCTGTTAATAGTACCTTGAGAAAAAATGATAATTTAGTTGTGGGGTCAACTTCTGGAGTTTGGATTTTTAAAATGAGTAAAAAGAATTAACTAGATCCTTTAAATTTTTTAAATAGATTTAATAAAAAATACTGTTTTAAAATTGTAACACAATTTTAAAACAGTATTTTTGCTTCAATGAACTACCTCGACGCAAGCATACGAGGTATCAAATAGGAAATTCCTTTTTTATTTCGACGCAGAGCGTCGGGGAATTAAACCCAAAAAACAATTAAAAAAATAATTAAATGCCAACAACTCAACAATTAAAAGATTTTACGCAGCAAGTTCGTAGAGATATAGTACGTATGGTGCATGCAGTTCAGTCTGGTCATCCAGGAGGTTCATTAGGATGTGCTGAATTTTTGACTGTTTTATATCAAAAAGAATTAAAATACTCTACAGATTTTACTATGAATGGTAAAAATGAAGATTTATTCTTTTTATCTAACGGACATATATCTCCACTTTATTATAGTGTTTTAGCACGAAGTGGTTTTTTCCCTGTAAAAGAATTAGCAACTTTTAGAAAGTTAGGAACACGTTTACAAGGTCATCCAACTACTCACGAAGGTTTGCCAGGAATTAGAATTGCATCGGGTTCATTAGGACAAGGAATGAGTGTTTCTATTGGAGCTGCACAAGCAAAAAAATTAAATGGCGATACTCGTTTGGTATATTCCTTACATGGTGATGGAGAATTAGATGAAGGACAAAATTGGGAAGCCATTATGTACGCCGCAGGTAAAAATGTAGATAATTACATTGCAACCATTGATTATAATCATAAACAAATTGATGGACCTACAGATAAAGTAATGCCTCTGGGAAATTTAAAAGCTAAATTTGAAGCCTTTGGATGGACTGTTTTAGAAGTTAAAAAAGGAAATGATATTGAAGCAATAATTGAAGGTTTAGATGAAGCAAAATCTAAAACAGGAAAAGGAAAACCAGTTTGCATATTGTTATATACTGAAATGGGAAATGGTGTTGATTTTATGATGCATACCCACGCTTGGCACGGAAAACCCCCAAGTGATACTCAGTTACAAGAAGCTTTAAAACAAAATCCTGAAACTTTAGGAGATTATTAAAATATAAATCCTGCATATTTCGCAGGATTTTTTTTGTGATAGAATTAGGGATTTCTAATTGAATTATTGTAATAATACATTTATATTTACGTCTGTTCAAAAAAATATTTTAAATGAAAATAGGCATAGTTTGTTATCCAACTTTTGGAGGAAGTGGAGTAGTAGCTACTGAATTAGGAATGGCTTTGGCTGAAAAAGGTCATGAAGTCCACTTTATAACTTATAAACAACCCGTACGATTAGATTTTATTTCTAATAAAATTCATTTTCATGAAGTATTTGTTGAAGAATATCCATTATTTCATTTTCAGCCTTATGAATTGGCACTTTCTACAAGAATAGTAGAAGAAGTAGAAAAACACGGATTGGAAATTTTACACGTACATTATGCTATTCCACATGCTTATGCAGCCTATATGGCAAAACAAATGTTACTAGAAAAAGGAATTCAAATTAAAGTAGTAACTACATTGCACGGAACCGATATTACCTTGGTTGGAAGTCATCCCAACTATAAAGCAGCAGTTGAATTTAGCATCAATAATTCTGATGTAGTTACCACGGTATCTGAAAGTTTAAAACAAGATACTTTACGATTATTTTCTATTCGAAAACCAATCCATGTAATTTATAATTTTATAGATTTTAAGAAATATCCTGATATTGACGCTCCTGAATGTCAAAGAAATGCAATTGCTAAAGAGAATGAAAGAATCATTATTCATATTAGTAATTTGCGTCCTGTAAAAAGAACTATGGATGTTATCGCTATTTTTAATAAAATACAACAAGAAATTCCTGCTAAATTATTGATTGTTGGAGAAGGTCCTGATAGAGAAAAAATGGGGCAACTAGTAAAAGAACTGAAAATTGAAAACCAAGTTTTATTTTTAGGAAACAGTACGGAAGTAAACAAGTTACTTTGCTATTCTGATTTATTTCTATTGCCTTCGAAAACGGAAAGCTTTGGGTTAGTAGCATTAGAAGCTATGGCAGCTAAAACCCCAGTGATTTCTTCAAATTCTGGTGGTTTGCCGGAAGTTAATGTACAGGGTGTAACTGGTTTTTTAAGTAATGTTGGTAATACGGATGAAATGGCTGAAAATGCAGTAAGTATTTTAAAGGATTTAAAAACTTTGAAACAATTTAAACAAAATGCTTTTGAACAAGCAAAAAAATTCAGCCTAAATCAAATTTTACCTGATTATTTAAAAGTATATAAGGAAGTTTTAGAGGATTGTTGTTAACTCATATAATACTCAAAAGCTTCTATTAAAAGCGATTTTTCAACTTTACAATTTAACTTACATTCTTCAAAAGCACTTAAAAGCACAAAATTAACGTTTCCATTAATATTTTTTTTGTCGTGGATTAGTAACTCCATAATTTGATTAAAATCAGAAGAAGAAATTTCTACATTACCAAATAAAGATTTTATATTTTGTTTAACATCATTCATTAAATTTAAAGGAAAATCAAATAGCTTGTTTGACAAATACAATTCCATAATCATACCAACAGCAATTGCTTCACCATGAGTTAATGCTTCTTTTTCTGGAGATTCTAAAAAATAAGACTCAACAGCGTGACCTAAAGTATGTCCAAAGTTTAGTATTTTTCGTACCCCGTTTTCTCTAGGATCTTTAGTAACCACTTCATTTTTAATTTCAATTGACCGGTAAATTAAAGGAATTATATTGCTGACAGTTAAAAACTTAATTACTTTTATCTTATGCCATAATTCAATATCATAAGTTAGTCCATATTTTATAATTTCCGCTAAACCAGATAGTAATTCTCTAGGTGGTAAGGTTTCTAAATAATTAGTATCAATTAGCACCATTTCTGGGTTTGAAAATAGCCCAATTTGATTTTTTAAAACCCCTAAATCTACACCAGTTTTTCCACCAACAGAAGCATCTACCATGCTTAACAAAGTTGTTGGTATATTTATGAACGAAATCCCTCTTTTAAAAGTAGAAGCTACAAATCCACCCATATCTGTAATTACTCCACCTCCTAAATTTATTAGTAAGCTTCTTCTATCAGCACCTCCACTCGTTAATTTTTCCCATAGAAAATTACAAGTTTCTAAATTTTTGTTTAATTCTCCGGATTTAATCTCTAAAACTTCAAGTGTAAGTTGTTTTGAAAGTTTAGAAACAAAATTAGTTAAACAATAATTACGTGTATTTTCATCCACTAAAATAAAACATTTTGAGGGTTTAAATTTCCCAATAAATTCTTCGAATTTTACATATCCTTCATTTGAAAAATGCACATAATAATTATTTGATAAAATAGAGACCATTTTTTATTATTTTTTTGCAAAATAACGATAAAAATCATAAAATATTAAATCCCATGTAAGTAACTTTGCAAAAAAGATATTACAACATGAAAGATTTATTTAATAATACCGAAACAGCATTCGCTCTAAAGTCTGATTCAGAGTTAGATAGAGCTTTTTATCTATTTGAAATGATAAAAAGAGAGCCATTAGTAAAAATTGGTACAGCATTAACCAAATTTGCACTTAAAACTCATCTTCCCGTAGAAGGATTAATTCGTTCAACAGTATTTGACCATTTTTGTGGAGGTGTAACCGAAGAAGATTGTATGTCCGTAATTGATAAAATGTACACCAAAAATGTACATGCTGTATTAGATTATTCAGCAGAAGGAAAAGAGGATGAAGTTCAGTTTGATTTTGCAATGCAAAAAACTTTAAATACTATTAAATTTGGTGAAGAAAAAGATAGTTTACCATTTGCCGTTTTTAAACCTACTGGTTTTGGTCGTTTTGATTTGTATCAAAAAATTACAGAAGGAAAAACTTTAGAAATTCATGAAGAATTAGAATGGAAACGAATTATTGAAAGATATGATACCGTTAGTAAAGCTGCTTTTGATGCAGACATACCTTTATTAATTGATGCTGAAGAAACTTGGATGCAAACTGCTGCTGATGATTTAATTGAAAACATGATGCGAAAATACAATACCAAAAAAGTGATTGTGTTTGGAACCTTGCAATTATATCGTTGGGATAGACTAGATTATTTAAAAGAATTACATAAACGTGCCAAAAAAGATGGTTTTCAAATAGGAATGAAATTAGTTAGAGGTGCTTACATGGAAAAAGAACGTGAGCGTGCTGAAAAATTAAGTTATAAAGATCCTATTTGTGAAAATAAAGCGGCTACAGATAAAATGTATAATGATGTTTTGACTTATATGATTGAAAACATTAATGAAATGGCTGTTTTTGAAGGAACTCACAATGAGGAAAGTGCTTATTTATTAATAGATTTAATAGATAAATATAAATTAGCTAAAAATGATAGTAGAATTTGGTTTGGTCAATTATATGGAATGAGTGATCATATAAGTTATAACTTATCTAAATTAGGTTACAATGTTGCAAAATATTTACCATTTGGACCCGTTAAAGATGTTATGCCTTACTTAATTAGACGTGCTGAAGAAAATACATCTGTTGCAGGACAAACTAATAGAGAATTGGAACTATTAAAAGCAGAAAGAGCAAGAAGAAAAATTAAATAACCTTATTTATTTGTATAATAAAAAAGAGCTGAGTTTTCAGCTCTTTTTTTTTGATTACTTTTCTTTCTTTGGGCTAATTAATTTTATTACAACTATAATTATACCCAAAAATACTAGGAACATAAAAGCAGAGGCAATTATACCCCAATTCCAATTAAATAATGCAATACTGTTAAATACATTGTTCATAAGACTAAGTTTTAAATCAAATTTACTATAATTTTTTTAATTAATATTCTTTAGGTCTTTATCAAAATAAACCAAATAAAACCACTACTTTTGCAACCTCTTAAAAATCAGAACATGAAATCCATTAGAAACATAGCAATTATTGCACACGTTGACCACGGTAAAACTACTTTGGTTGATAAAATTATTGATCAGGCTCACATTTTAGATGAACGAAAACATCATACAGAATTATTGCTTGATAGTAATGATTTAGAGCGTGAACGAGGAATTACTATTCTTTCTAAAAATGTATCTATTACCTATAAAGATGTTAAAATTAATATTATAGATACTCCTGGTCACGCAGATTTTGGCGGAGAAGTAGAACGAGTATTAAAAATGGCAGATGGTGTTTTGTTATTAGTTGATGCATTTGAAGGACCAATGCCTCAAACCAGATTTGTTCTTGGAAAAGCGTTAGAACTAGGGTTAATACCTATAGTTGTAGTAAATAAAGTAGATAAACCTAATTGCACTCCTGATATTGTACATGAAAAGGTGTTTGATTTGATGTTTGCTTTAGATGCTTCGGAAGAACAGTTAGAATTTGCTACTGTTTATGGTTCAGCAAAACAAGGCTGGATGAATTATGATTGGAAAGATCAAACAGATAATATTACACCTTTATTAGATTCTATTTTAAAGTATATTCCTGAAGCTCCTTACCGTAAAGGCACACCACAAATGCAAATTACATCACTAGATTTTACATCTTTTGTTGGGCGTATTGCAATTGGACGTGTTTTTAGAGGTGATTTAGAAGAAGGAAAAGATTATATGTTGTGCAAAGCTGATGGCAGCTTTAAAAAAGTACGAATTAAAGAATTACACACTTTTGAAGGTTTAGGTAAAAATAAAGTATCTAAAGTACGAAGTGGTGATATTTGTGCAATTACTGGTATTGAAGGATTTGAGATTGGCGATACTATTGCAGATTTAGAAAATCCGGAAGCACTTGTACGGTTAAAAGTAGATGAACCTACTATGAGTATGTTGTTTACTATTAATAATTCACCTTTTTATGGTAAAGAAGGAAAATATGTAACTTCTCGTCATTTACGTGACCGTTTATATAAGGAAACAGAGAAAAATTTAGCACTTAGAGTAGAAGATACAGATTCTGAAGATAAGTTTACGGTTTTTGGTCGTGGAATATTACATTTATCTGTTTTAATTGAAACTATGCGTAGAGAAGGCTATGAAATGCAGGTAGGCAGACCTCAAGTAATTCTTAAAAATATTGATGGTGTTAAATCGGAACCCTATGAAACTTTGGTAATTGATGTTCCAGAAGAATTGGCAAGTAAAGCCATCAATTTAGTAAATCTTAGAAAAGGTGATTTATTAATTATGGAACCTAAAGGAGATATGCAACATTTAGAGTTTGATATTCCTTCAAGAGGATTAATTGGTTTACGTAGTAAAGTATTAACAGCTACTCAAGGTGAAGCTATTATTAATCATCGTTTAAGAGGATTTGATAAATATAAAGGAGTAATTTCAACTTCTAATAATGGAGCTATAATTTCTGCTGAAACGGGAAAGTCTACACCTTATGCAATTAATAAACTACAAGATAGAGGTAGGTTTTTTATTGATCCAAATCAAGAAACCTATAAAGGTCAAGTTGTTGGTGAAAACAATAAACAAGATGATATGGGAGTTAATTTAACAAAAGGAAAAAAATTAACAAATGTAAGAAAGTCTGGTACAGATGAAAGCGTTAAAATAGCTCCAAAAGTTGATTTTTCATTAGAAGAATGTATGGAATACATAAAGGAAGATGAATATTTAGAAGTAACTCCGAAAAGTTTACGGATGCGGAAAATTTCTTTTAGGTAAAATTAAAAAGGCTTTGCAATTGCAAAGCCTTTTTAATTTTAATAACCATTTTTAATGGCAATGATGATTTTGTGAGTGATTATTGTGGTTGTGTTCAATGATTGCAATTACAACCAGAAGTTTCATGAGATATAGGTGAAACAGCTTCTAAAGTACCTTTTATTAATTTATCTATAGCAATATCAGGATCTGTTTCTTCAACTTTATAGCAAGCAACATTACGAGTAGTTAATTTTTGAATAGCTCCATCTCCAATTCCTCTAGTTAATAAAATATCTATATCAAATAAAACAGAACTACTATTAGGTTCATGTAATACATTATGTAAAGTTTCTTCTTGGGTTAATTCTAATAATTTTTTATTTGTTATTATATCATTTTCAATAGTGTATATTAAAAAATTTCTACACTTACCAGCATGTTCAAATATTGTTTTTCTATTTTGAGCTGTTATTGCAACTAAAGTCTTCATATTTTTAAATTTTAAACAAAATTAATGGATAGGTATGGGGTAAATTGCAACCATTGTTACTAGATTAAGTAATAAATATTGCATTTAAAATAATGGATATGATGAATAAAAAGTAAATTAAAATTAGAGTTATTAACAATTTTCAAATAAAACAAAAATATATTTATAAAAATTTAGATTTATTTAATTTAATTAGAAAAGGATAATAAAATTAGATATTAAAATATGTAATAATTTGATATACAGAGTATTGAATATGTAATCATTAATTTTATTTGAGGTATTAATTATTCAATTATTTATAACTAAAAGTGAATATTTTATAAAAAATAATGAGTTTTTAACAAAAAGATTTGGTTAATAAGTTATTTGTATATACATTTGATGTCTATACAATAGTAGTATAGATAATTGTTGTCCCCCCGAAGTTGAATAAAAATGATAAAAAGGATGAGTTAAACCTACCTGATCATACAATTAATAATATATTAATTACAGGTAATTGGATGAATGAAAAATTTTCAGAACATCTAAAACAATATGCTTTATCAATTCAACAATATCAAGTTTTACGTTCTTTGAGAGATTTAAATGGTGAACCAACAGACCTTTTGACATTGCAAGCCGGGATGGTAAGTAAAAATAGTAACACAACACGATTAGTTGAGAAGCTAAGATTAAAAGGATTAATATCTAGAATTCAAAATGAAGAAAATAGGAGGAAAGTAACTATTAGAATTACAGATGATGGTTTAAATTTATTAGCAGAAATTGATACCCCCCAAAGCGTATTTGAAATAAGTACAGTATCAAATTTAAATATAAAAGAATTAAAAACTCTCAATACATTATTGAATAAAATTAGGAATAAATAAATCAACCCCAAACCCAAGTTCTTAATGCAACTATTTAAATAACCCCATAAATACTTGCATTTTGAACTTAAATTTAAAGTAAGAATTAAATGAAAAGTAAGAAAATTAAGTAAATCAACCTTAGAGGTAGTTTCTCTGGAATCACATACTTGAATAAGCAGTCCGAAAATGCTTTGAAAAAGTAAGATGGTTAGTAAGACCCTTGATGCTACCTCTTTATTAAAAAACAAAAAAGTAAATAAAAATAATTAATCAACCCTAAACAAAAGTCAAAACCCCAAAGACATGAGTATATTATTAAGTCCATTAATAATTATTTCCGCTGCTACGTTCTGTAGTAGTAAGTTTCAAAGTAAATGTAAAGCCCCATTACTTTTGAAGCGTTTAAGCATTCGTATTTTAAACAATACTAATTTTAAATTAAGTTTAGAATTGGTTAAAGCAATGAATGCAGTATTTAGCAGCCGTAATACAATCAAAAAATTAGCCTTCCCCACAACGGTGAATTTAATGATATAATTGCGGCTGTATTTTACAAGTTTATTTAAAAGTTTAACCCCAAAACCCCAACTAGCCATGAATTTATTTAAAATTAAATTATTCCTAATTTTTATTTTAGGTGTTATGTTAACTTCTTGTTCACCTGAAGATGATGGAATTTATTCTAATGAATTATCCTTAAAAACTGTAACCTATTCCCCATTAGAAAATGGAGTTTTAGATCAAATTAATACCTATAGAAATTCAATTGGTGATTCTTCTCTAATAAGATTAGATATCGTTTCTGCTGTAGCCAATACTCATACAGATTATATGGTAAATACTGGAAACGTTGATCACAGTGGATTTGAACAACGTCAGCAAGATTTAATGAATAACGCTAACGCAAAATCAGTAGGAGAAAATGTTGCTTATGGTTACAGAACTGCGGAAGAAGTAGTTAGTGCCTGGTTAAAAAGTGATTCTCATAGAGCTTTAATTGAAAATAAAGGCTATACCCATTTTGGAATATCAACTGAAAAAAATGAATTAGGTAGAGCGTATTACACTTTAATGTTCATTAAAAAATAAATTTTTAAAACTATAGTATGATTTTAACAGAAGAATTGCCAAAAACAAAAAAAACGAAGAAGAATTTAAATCCAAAAATTTATATAAATACTTTAATACCAAATTTTAAATTTAAAAATAAATTAGGTAAAATCATGAAGCCTATAAATCGCTGTATTACAATGTGATACTGAAAAAACTGTCGTCCCTTTTTTAAAATTGAGCAGTTGCAAAAACCTTATAATTAATAGTCGTTCCCACAATTATAGTATGTTAAGGTTTATGGCAACTGTTCTTTTTTTTGCAAAAAAAAACAGCCGCAACTCATTGAAAAAACTGTCGTCCCCACGAAAATTTTTTATACTCAATTCATTACGACTGTAAAATTTAATTTTAAACTTATTCAAAGTTTAAAATCTAGTATGTTCTTGAACTAGGTTTTGTAAATTTAGTGGATAACATATTTATAAACAATTATTTTTTTATTTAATTTTAAAAGAAATCTAAATAAAAAATTAGTAATTTTCAGAATAACAGTAACAGTTAATAATTGTTTTATTAAAATATGGAAAATAAGGAGCAAAATAGATATTCATTTCCCATTAAAGTTGAAAAAAATCATATTGATGATTTAAATCACGTAAATAATATTCAATATGTAAATTGGATTTTACAGGTAGCTGAAAATCACTGGAATTTTGTTACTAATAAAAAATTTAAAGATAGTTATGCTTGGGTGGTTTTACGCCATGAAATAGATTATTTAAAATCGGCTAAATTGAATGATGAGTTAATTGTAACAACTTGGATAAAAGAAAATTATGGAGTTAAATCTGAACGGATTGTTTATGTTAAACGAAATGATGAATTACTGGTTAAAGCTAAAACCATCTGGGTATTATTAAACAAAAAAACAATGCGACCTATTAGAATTCCAAAAGAAATAAAAGACTTATTTTTTCAAGATAAAATTTAATTTATTGCATAGTTTTACTCTTTTCTTCAATATATTTTGATAAGTATTTTGTGCTTTTTAACGTGTGATATTGTAAAAGTTGACCTATAAAATTTTGTTCTCTATGAGTCTTTAAATTCTTTAATATTGACTCAATTTTGATTATTAATTTCTTTTCAAATTTAACTTTATTAAAACAATTGTTAATAATTTCTTTTCCATTTAATTGAAATTTAGTCCATTTTTCTTCGTGAGAATATAATTCAATTGCTTTTTCAGAGAATTTTATAAGATTATCTTCTATAAAACCATTCCATTTATAATTCTTTGTCATTCCTTCAGCACCAAATGACGTTGTTACATTTGGAGTGCCAAAAATCATAGAATCTATTAATTTTCCTTTTAAACCAGCTCCAAATAGAAGAGGAGCCAAACAAACTCTACTATTAGTATATGCTTTTTCTTTATCATCTACCCAGCCATTAATAATAAAACCCTCTTTTTTATTATGTAATTGTTTTATATTTTGATTTGCATATGCTCCGTAAACATGCAATTCTGCTTTGGGTAATTGTTTATGAACTAAAGGCCAAATTTCATTTTTTAAATAGATAATAGATGCATAATTAGGTTTGTGTCTAAAGTTTCCCATAGTAATAAAATGGTGTCTTTCACTAAATGAAGGATAGCTCTTTAATTTTTTTATTGAAATATTTGACTGTAAAAAGGGAATATAATGTAGCAATTTAGCATCAATTTTAAATTCTTTTTGTAAAATTTGCATTTCACTTTTTGAAATGATTAAACTTAAATCAGATCTGTAAATACTAGCAATTTCACGTTTTGTAACTTCATTAATTAAATTTATTTTTTCATTTTGTTTAACAGCTTGTTCACGAGCAGAACGTAAAAAATGTAAATCTTCTGTGTCAAGTATTCTTATTGCATTTGGACAACTTTCAGCCACTCTCCAACCAAATTGCTCTTCAGTTATAAATTGATCAAATAGTATAACATGAGGTTGTAAGCCCAATATAAAACTATCAAAAGAAGGATTATTTAACTCAATTTGTTCCGTTTTAATTCCTAAGGATTTTAAATTAAAAGAATGAGAAGTTATTGGTTTAGCACAAGCAAACGTAATTTTATAATTATTTTTAGTGAATAATTCTATAAGTTGTAGTATCCTAATACCCGCAGCAGTAGTAGAAGGTTCAGGCCAGTGCAAACCAATAATTAGCATTTTTTTCATATTTCAAAAATACTATTTATAAATAAAAAAAGTTAAAATATATTATAACCTTTACTTTCTCGGTAAATTAAATAATTTTTAAAACTATTATTCCTTAGTTTAGTTTAATCATCTCATAAACAGTAACTTAATTTTATAAATATATTTTTAGGTAAGTTTAAGTAACTAATGTTACGTAAGTATTTTTTAATAATACCAAACTTTTTATGTTATCCTATGTCTAATAAAACTGTAATCTGAAAATAGATTATTTAAATTTAAAAAAAAACACACAAAATATGACCAAATTAAATTCATTAGCAATTAGCGATAACGGATTCATTTTTAAACCGTCAACAGGGGAGTCTTTCACGACAAACAATATGGGTTTATTTATAATTAATTTATTAAAAGAAGGAAAATCAAGTGATACCATAATTAGTGCAATCACAGAAGAATTTGAAGTTGATACTATAACTGCAGAACGTGATTTATATGATTACCTTGATTTTTTAAGAGTTGAAAAAATGATTGATTAATTATGAATGAAAAGAAACTAACCATAGCAATTACAGGTCTTAATAATATTGATAGTCCAGGACCAGGTGTACCAGTAATACGCGGAATAAAAGATTCAGGAATGGATGTTCGAATTATTGGTTTGGCTTATGAAAACTTAGAACCAGGTATTTATATGCCCGGTTTGGTAGATAAAACCTATTTAATGCCATTTCCTTCAACTGGAAGAGAAACATATTTAGAACGCTTAACATATATTCATGAAAAAGAGGATATAGATATTATTATTCCAAATTTTGATTCAGAACTGTTTTTATTTATAAAATTTAGTGATACGTTACTAAAAATGGGTATTCATACTTTTTTACCAACCTTAGAGCAGTTTGAAGAGCGACATAAAGATAATTTACCCGAATTCGCCAAAAAATACAACGTAACAGTTCCAAAAAGTAAAGCAGTTTTAACGAGTAATGAATTGGCTGATTTACCAAAAGAGATAGCTTACCCATATTATATTAAAGGTAAATTTTATGAGGCATATAAAGTTGATAATTACAATCAGGCAGTATTTTATTTCAATAAATTATCTTCAAAATGGGGACTTCCTGTTGTAGCACAACAGGCAATTCAAGGTACTGAAGTAAATGTAATTGCATTGGGTGATGGTGAAGGCAATACCGTTGCAGCGGTTGCTATGCGTAAACAATATATTACTGATAAAGGCAAGGCTTGGGGAGGTATAACATTGAATGATGAAGTTTTATTAGAAGTAACGCATCGTATCATTAAGGAAACAAAATGGCGTGGTGCCATGGAATTAGAAATGATAAAAACGGAAGATGGTGAATACCATTTGATTGAAATAAATCCACGTATACCTGCATGGGTATATTTAGCTGTTGGTGCAGGACAAAATATTCCAGAAATGATATGCCAACTAGCTATGGGTAAAAAAGTGAAGCCGGTAAATAACTACGAATATGGTAAAATGTTTATACGTTATTCGTGGGATTTAATTGGTGATATAGCCGATTTTGAAAAAATAATAATGTCAGGTGAACTATAAAATTTAAAAAAATGAGTAAAAAAATATACGAACGTCCAATTTTAAGAAAAGTAGTTGAAGGAATTCCAAATAAATTTGGAAGTATTAAAAAGCTAGATCCCATTAGCACTATAGATAATGTATCCATTGATGGCATTATTAAAAAATATGGGTCACCAGTATTTATACTTTCTGAAAAAACAATTAGAGAAACGTACAGAATGGCGTATCGTGCTTTTTCAACACGTTATCCAAAAGTGCAATTTGCTTGGTCGTACAAAACCAATTATTTAGATGCTGTTTGTCGTGTTTTTCATGAAGAAGGTGCTTGGGCTGAAGTAGTTTCAGGTTTTGAATATGAAAAAGTGCTGGATAACAATGTGCCAGGGAATAAAATTATTTTTAATGGCCCAGATAAAAGTGAGGAAGATTTAATTAGAGCAATTAATAACAAATCATTAATTCATATTGATCATTTTGATGAATTGTACACCATTATTGGCTTAATAGATAAGTTAAAAGAGCGTCCGCAAGTAGCCATTAGAGTGAATATGGATACAGGTATTTATCCTCAATGGGATCGTTTTGGTTTTAACTATGAAAATGGGAGTGCTTGGAATGCTGTTAATAGAATTTTGTCAACTGGAAAAATTGATTTGGTAGGATTGCATACTCATATTGGTACCTACATTACTTTATCTGAAGCATACGCTACCGCCATTGGAAAATTAGCTGC
>NZ_JAKIUR010000049.1 GCF_021647475.1 Lutibacter sp. | reverse complement strand
AGCCTTGAACCTCCTGAAAAATGAACAAACTAAAAAACTGTCGGTTAAAAGCAAAAGACTCAAAGCGGCTTGGGATGAAGACTATTTATTAAGGATATTGAAAATAAAAGTGTGAGTTTGCCCTGTAATAGGAGTCAATTTTTTATGCAAATATACTTTTTTTATATATAATACAAAAATGCCCTGAATTTGTACTTTACTGTTTACCAAAATAGGTTTAAAACTATTTAAATGATTCTAAAATCCCTTTTAAAAACCCATTAAAATCGAACACTGGTCCTTCAGTCAATCCCATTCTAACAATTACCAAATCTTTTGAAGGAATAATAAACACGTGTTGTCCCTGATAACCATTACAAGAAAATAAATCTCTTGGAACATCCGGATAAACACCTCCTACATTTAACCAAAAATGTGCTCCATATTCACCATTTGAACCATTTGTAGGTGTTGCTGAATATTTTACCCAAGATTTATTAAGAATTTGTTCTCCATTCCAATTGCCATTGTGTAAATACAATAATCCAAATTTAGCCCAATCACGTGGTGTTGCCCAACCATATGATGAACCTACATAATTACCAGCTAAATCAGTTTCAATTATCATCGAATGCATGCCAATTTTATCAATCAAAGCAGCGTACCAAAAATCTAAATATTCTTGATGTGTTTTAAATTGATTTCTAATAAACTTTGATAATAAATTTGTTGTGCCAGACGAATAATTCCAACTATTATTTGGCTTACCCACAAGTTTTTTTTGAATTTGAACTTGTCCCATATCTTTAGCTAAAAACAACATTTTGGTAACATCTGAAATGGTATTATAATCTTCGTTCCATTTCAATCCACTATTCATATGAAGCAAATCATTTATGGTGATTTTTGAGCGCTCATCATTTTCCCATTCGGGAAATAAATGATTTTGATTTACATTAATTTTATCTTGTTTTTCAAGTACTCCTAAAACCGCACTTGTAATACTTTTTGTCATAGACCAACCTAAAATTGGTGTATTTTTATTAAATCCGTCTGTATATTCTTCAGCAATAATATGGTTTTTATAAATAACCAACACTGCTCTTGTTTTTTTTACATACTCATCATTTTTATCAAATGCATTACTAACAGCTTTACCTAAATTTTGATAATTAATAGCACTAAAAATAGTATCTTTTTGAGGGTTATCTCCATACGGATATGGTAAGTTTATATATGTAAAATTACGTTTTGGTATGTCGTACTTTAAGCTGTCTTTAACGCCATCAACCATTAAAACAGCACCTAAACCTTCTCTAAAAATCGCAGTACGTTTTTTTAATCCAAACACCGTTGCTGAAACCGACTTATCAGTTAAATTCGCTTCTTCTTTTGCTAAATTGATAGGAGAAAAATTATTATCTTGGGTTTCAGCTGAAGCTTGTGTTCTATGAGCTAAAAATAATATAGATGCTTCATTTTTAGAAGCATATCCTGTAATAATATCTAATTTTGGATAATACATATAAACAACTGCTGCCAATCCTATTACAACAAAAACACTAATTTTTTTTACGATTTTTTTCACCTTTAAAAGTTTTAAATTTGAGTTTGATATAAAAATAATTACTGAACTGAAAATCAATAGTATGCGTCATTGCGATGATTGAAGTGCAACGAAAAGAAGAAGCAATCTTATTAAAAATAGGGAGATTGCTTTAAATTATGCACTACCGCTTATAATTTTCGCAATGACGTTATAGTTTTCAGTCATTTATCATGAACTTTATGTCTAACTCAGGTTTTTAATTTGCTCAAATGTAATGCAAATTTTGATATTTAAAAAAAATGATTTACATTTGTCAACCATTTAGTTAAACCTTTTAGTTAAAAATGAATAAAAGAAAAACAAATACTACTGAGGCTTCTATTTTAAAAGCAGCCAAAACTATTTTTTTACACAAAGGAATGGATGGTGCTCGAATGCAAGAAATTGCTGATGAAGCTGGCATCAATAAGTCTATGCTACATTATTACTTTAGAAGTAAAGAACTATTATTTAAAGCCGTTTTTATGGAGGCATTTTCAACATTAGCACCTCAGCTTAATGAAATTTTGAATGCTGACAGCAGTATTTGCGATAAAATAAAAGGGTTTTCTCATAATTACATAACGTTTGTAATTGCTCATCCATACTTACCTAATTTTATTCTACAAGAAATGAATAGAAATAATGAATTTGTAAATGATTTAATTTCAAAAAACCATTTCCCTTCTATCAAAAAATTTAAACTTCAAGTTAAAGAAAAAGTAGCTGATGGCACTTTAAGACCAATAAAAGCAGAACATTTATTTATAAATATTATGGCCTTAAATATATTCCCTTTTGTAGCTTCACCTTTATTAAAAAAAGTTTTAGACACTTCAGATACTCAGTTTAAAAATTTAATTGAAGAACGAAAAACGGAAGTAGCTGAGTTTATTATTAACGCAATAAAAGTTTAACATAAAACATAATGAAAACTTTAATTAAAATGAACCAATTAAAATTTGTTATTCCTGCAAAGGTAGGAATCCAGACAATGATTATAAATCAAAAAGATTCCTGCCTTTGCAGGAATGACAACAGACTTAAATCTTATCTACTATTTAATACTTTAAAATTTGCCGCTGGATTTTTAATATTACTTTTTTCAGTTAACACAACAGCTCAAGAAACCTTGAGTTTAAATGAATGCTACTCTTTAGTTAAAAAAAATTATCCTTTAGCCAAACAAAATGAACTATTTGCAAAGCAAAACACTATAGATAAAGAGATTATAAAAACTAAAAAATTACCAAAATTAGATTTTACAGCACAAGCAACCTATCAATCTGACGTAATAGAAATACCTGTTAGTTTTCCTGGAGGCAGCATTGAACCGCCAAATAAAGATCAGTATAAAACAACCATTTCTTTAAATCAACTTATTTATGATGGTGGCTTAATTAACGCTTCAACAAAAGTTAAAGAAGCAACTTTAAAAACACAGCAAAAAAATGTGGAAGTAAGTCTATATCAATTAAATAGCAAAGTAAATCAACTTTATTTTACCATACTATTATTACAAGAAAAAAAAGACTTACTCGATGCTAAAAAAGCACAATTAGTTTCTAAATTGAAAGAAGTAAAAGCTGGTATTGAATTTGGTGCTATTTTACCTTCTTCAGATAACGTTTTAGAAGCTGAATTGTTAAAAATTGATCAACAATATTCTGAAATTAATCAAAATAAAATAAGCTTGGTTCAAACGCTATCATCCATCATTGGAAAAACTATTTCCACAAATATAATGTTAGCAAAACCTGTTATTTCAGCGAATTTAACAACAGCAATTAAACGCCCAGAATTAGATTTATTTCAACTTCAAAAAGAACAAATTAATGCATCAGAACGCTTAATTGCTAAAAAAAATAGTCCAAAGCTAGTAGGCTTTGCCACAGGAGGTTACGGAAATCCTGGTTTAAATATGTTAGATAACTCATTCCAAACTTATTATGTGGCTGGATTAAAACTTAATTGGAATATTTTTGATTGGAAAGCCAATAAAAAAGAACGGAAATCATTAGAAATTAATAAAGACTTTGTTAATAATCAACAAGAAATATTTAGGTTAAATACCAATATTGCTTTAAATCAACAACAAACCGAAATAAACAAAATAACTTCATTTATTAAATCTGATAAACAAATTATTGAACTTCGTGAAAAAGTTTTAAAAACTGCCAGCTCTCAATTAAAAAATGGCGTAATTACAGCTTCGGCTTACATTACAGAATTTACTAATTTATACGAAGCAAAAAATAATTTAAGTACTCATAAAATAGAATTATTATCAGCCAAAGCAAATTATAAAACAACTAAAGGAAACTAAATTGAAACTTATGAAAATTACTAAAATAATAATAGGAACATTACTTTTAGCAAGCACCTTAATTTCTTGCAATAACGGTAATGATAAAGCTGATGGCTATGGAAATTTTGAAGCTACTGAAACCATTGTTTCTTCAGAAAGTAACGGGAAATTATTACAATTTACTGTGGAAGAAGGTCAACAATTAAAACAAAATCAGAATGTTGGTTTGGTAGATACCATTCCGTTATCTTTAAAAAAAGATCAACTTATTGCTTCTAAAGAAATTATTCGTTCAAAATCTAAAGGAGTTTTATCACAAATTAGCGTTTTAAACGCTCAATTAACAACTGCAATGATTTCAAAAAACAGGATGGTAAATTTACTAAAAGCAAATGCTGGTACTCAAAAACAATTAGATGATATTAACGGTAAAGTTGCCACTTTAAAACAACAAATAAACAGTATTAAAACTCAAAATATAGCCGTTTTAAACGAATTAAAAAGTAGTAATGCACAAATTGCACAATTAGATGACCTAATTAAAAAAAGTATCATTACCAATCCTATTAACGGCACTGTGTTGGTAAAATATGCCGAACCTTATGAAATTACATCTTTTGGAAAACCCTTATATAAAATTGCTAATTTAAGTAGTTTGGAATTACGAGTTTATATTAGCGAAACTCAATTGCCTGAAATTAAAATTGGACAAAAAGTAGCGGTAAAAATAGATACTGGTGATGGCACAAAAAAATATGACGGAATTATTACTTGGATTGCTTCAGAAGCTGAATTTACGCCTAAAATAATTCAAACTAAAGAAGAACGCGTAAATCTTGTTTATGCGGTAAAAGTAACAGTAAAAAATGATGGCAGTTTAAAAATTGGAATGCCTGCTGAAATGTGGATAAATACTAATCAATAAAAAAATATTATGAAAAATAACATCAAATTAATTTTAGCAATTATAATTACAACTACCATAGTTTCTTGTGGAAAAACAACCAATAAAAAACAAGAGAAATCTAATTTAAAAGAAACCGTAAAAGAGGTTCATCATCATGAAAATGGAAACAAAATTCAATTAAATCATGGTAAAATGTGGACTGCTAATATTGAAACCACGCAAGGAATTAAAAATATGCAAAAATTACTAAACTCCTTTTCTAATAAAGAATCTGTTGCTGCCTATGCATTATTAAAAAGCAACCTTGAAAAAGAGTTTAGTACTATTTTAACAAAGTGTACCATGAAAGGAGAATCTCACAGCCAATTACACAACTATTTATTACCCATGAAAAACGTGTTTGAAGGGTTGAGCTCATCCAATTTAGCTACTTGTAAAAAAAGTTTTAAAACACTTCAAAAGCATTTAGGCAACTACTCTAATTACTTTAAGTAAACACAAATAATTAATTTAATAAACACATTAATATGAACACTTTTAGTAAACAAATAATTGCAATTTTCACAGTTATTATAGCTTTAACTAGCTGTAAAAATACTACTCAAAAAAAAGAAAACAACACGCAAACTAAACCTATTGAAGCAACACAAACAGCTAATAATAGTGAAGGTTATCAGCTTTTAAAAACTACTTGCTACGCTTGCCATAATCCAAATACTAAAAATCATGATAATATAATTGCTCCTCCAATGATTGCCGTAAAAAAAATGTATTCTATGAGGTATAACACAAAAGATACGTTTGTAAATGCAATTGTAAGTTGGGCTAGTAATCCTAAAGAAGAAAATTCTTTAATGAAAGGTGCTGTTAACCGATTTAAAGTAATGCCAAAACAAGGTTTTAAAAAAGAAGATTTAACAAAAATAGCAACCTACATTTATGAAAATAAAATAGAAACACCTTCTTGGTTTGCTGAACACGAAAAGCAAATGAGAAGTAACGGCATGATGAATATGAAATCTAAAAATTAAACCAATCGTCTTGAAAAAATGAGTATTAAACTCGAAAATATTAGTAAATCTTTTAAAAAGGTAACTGCTGTAAAAAACGTTTCTTTTGAAGTTAAAGAAGGAGAAATATTCGGCTTAATTGGTCCGGATGGAGCAGGTAAAACCACACTTTTTAGAATATTAACTACATTATTAATTGCTGATGAAGGAACTGCATCCGTTACCGGATTTGATGTTGTTAAAGATTATAAAAAAATTAGAAATAGTGTAGGTTATATGCCAGGGAAATTTTCGCTATATCAAGACTTAACAGTAGAAGAAAACTTAACGTTTTTTGCAACTATTTTTGGGGCTACCATTGAAGAAAATTACGATTTAATAAAAGAAATATACGTTCAAATTGAACCTTTTAAAAATAGAAGAGCAGGCGATTTATCTGGTGGAATGAAACAAAAACTAGCTTTAAGTTGTGCTTTAATTCATAAACCTACTGTTTTATTTCTTGATGAACCTACCACCGGAGTAGATGCTGTTTCAAGAAAAGAATTTTGGGAAATATTAAAAAACTTACAACAAAAAGGTATTACCATTTTAGTTTCAACACCTTATATGGATGAAGCTGCTTTGTGCGATAGAATTGCTCTAATTCAAGATGGAAAAATTTTAGAAATTGATACACCTCAACAAATTGTTAAACATTATCCAAAAAAAATATACAATGTAAAGGCTAATAATATGTACAGTCTTATTCTAAATTTAAATGAATATAAATTTAATCATAGCGTATATCCTTTTGGTGAATTTGTCCATTATACTGATAAAAGAGATGATTTTAATCCAGCAGATTTACAACAATATTTAAAAAATAACGGATTGAAAAATGTTTTTATTCAACAAACAAAAACAACCATTGAAGATACTTTTATGGAATTAGCAAAATAAAAAAGTTATGTTTCCTCGAGCACGGTCCAGAGGTTTTTAATTATAAATAAGTAGTTCTCGACTCCGCTCAGCAACCGGTTACTGGGCGAAAACGAAAGGTAGGAATAACAAGATTGATAAAAAAATACGTCACTTCGAGTGATTTTCGATAGAAAATTGTATCGAGAAGTTCTCAACACTTCGGCAAAAGCCTTAACTCGAACTGACAGTTACAGAAATAAAAATGAATATAAAGAATGTCATACAAGTTAAAAATCTCACTAAAAAATTTGGTGATTTTACTGCAGTGAACAAAATTTCTTTTGAAGTAAAGCAAGGTGAAATATTTGGTTTTTTAGGTGCAAACGGAGCAGGAAAAACAACGGCTATGAAAATGCTTATTGGCATTTCAAAACCAACTTCTGGAGAAGCTCAAGTAGCTGATTTTAATGTATATACCAATCCTGAAGATATTAAAAAAAATATTGGCTATATGAGTCAAAAATTTGCATTGTATGATGATTTAACCGTGAAAGAAAATATTACTTTTTTTGGAGGAATTTACGGCTTGCCAAAAGCTATCATAAAAGAAAAATCGGAAGTTTTAATTAATGAGTTAAATTTACAAGAAGTTGCTAATGAGTTAGTTGGCTCACTGCCTTTAGGGTGGAAACAAAAAATAGCTTTTTCTGTAGCTTTATTGCACAATCCTAAAGTAGTGTTTTTAGACGAACCTACTGGCGGTGTTGACCCAATTACCAGACGCCAATTTTGGGAAATGATTTACAAAACTGCTCATAACGGGACTACTGTTTTTGTAACTACACATTATATGGATGAAGCTGAATATTGTGACAGAGTTTCAATTATGGTTGACGGTAAAATTGAAGCATTAGACACTCCTAAAAAATTAAAAGAACAGTTTAAAGCAGAAAATATGAACGATGTGTTTTTAAAATTAGCAAGAGGATAATCTTAATTATGAATTATGAATTATGAATATTAGTGATAAAAGAATAAAGAGAATAGAACAAAGACATAAACTATAAAAAACGTCTTTGCGAAGATTTGTTTTTTCACAAATCTGTGGCAATCTCTTTGAATTATTTCAATATTTCAGAAAGCAGAAAGACAAGAAGAAAAAAAATGAATAATAATAAACTATAAAAAATGTCATCGCGAAATTTTTGATGAAAATTGTGGCAATTTCTTCTATAGAAAGAGATAACCACATCGCTATCGCTCCCTGTCTGCCGACAGGCAGGCTCGTTATGACGATAATAATAATGAATACTAATTTAAAAAGTTCCTTCCCTCTGGGAAGGATTTAGGATGGGATGAAACGATTTATAGGGTTTATAAAAAAAGAATTTTACCATATTTTTAGAGATAAGCGATCTCTATTTATATTATTTGGAATGCCAATTGCACAAGTAATGCTTTTTGGGTTTGCCATTACTAATGAAATTAACAATGTAAATATTGCCATTTATGATAAATCAAAAGATGTAACAACAAATGAGATTATTGATAAAATTACGGCTTCAAAGTATTTTAGTAATCAGCAATTTATTACTAATGAAGCCGAAATTGAATCCGTTTTTAAAAAAGGAAAAGTAAAAGCAGTATTAGTTTTTGAAAAAGATTTTAGTAAAAAATTGACTAAATATAATAAAGCAACTGTTCAAATAATTACAGATGCCACCGATCCAAACACCGCAAATACTATTACTAATTATGTAAATGCCATTCTTCAAAAATATCAACAACAAATAAACAAAGCAATTAAAACTCCTTACAAAATTATTCCAGAGTCTCACATGGTTTATAATCCTGAATTAAAAAGTGTTTTTATGTTTGTTCCAGGTGTTATGACTATTATTTTAATGTTGGTTTCAGCAATGATGACTTCCATTTCAATCACCAAAGAAAAAGAAATGGGAACTATGGAAATTTTATTAGTATCCCCTATAAAACCATTTCAAGTAATTATTGGAAAAGTTTTTCCATATATATTTTTATCAATAATTAATGCCATTGTAATTGTTTTACTAAGTATTTTTATCTTTAAAATGCCTGTTGAAGGAAGTTTATTTTTACTTGGTGCAGAAAGTGTTTTATTTATTATAAATGCTTTATCGCTAGGTATTTTAATTTCAACCATATCTTCAACCCAACAAACTGCTATGATGATTTCTTTAATGGGACTTATGCTTCCTGTTATTTTGTTATCAGGATTTATTTTCCCAATAACAAGTATGCCCGTGATATTACAAATTATTAGCGATGTTATTCCAGCAAAATGGTTTTTAATAATTTTAAAAGGAATTATGCTAAAAGGTGTTGGACTCTCTTTTATTTGGAAAGAAACATTAATTTTATTTGCTATGACCTTGTTTTTTATTGTTTTGAGTATTAAAAAATATAAAATTAGATTGGAATAATGAATATTGAAAAACTGTCATTACGAAATTTTTGATAAAAATTGTGCAATCTCTTTCTGTAAAATGAGATAACCACGTCGCTATCGCTTCTCGTTATGACGACTAAAAACTAAAGTATGAAAACTATATTATATATCATTCAAAAAGAATTTAAGCAAATCTTTAGAAATAAGGCAATGCTCCCTATTATTTTTGTGTTACCATTACTGCAATTGGTTATCCTATCTAATGCTGCTACTTTTGAAATAAAAAATATAAAATTTTCATTTGTTGACCATGACCACACACCACTATCTAGAGCGTTAATTGATAAATTTAGAGCTTCTAATTATTTTAATATTATTGATGATTTTCCTTCTGAAAAAGTTGCAAGTTCAGCAATGAAAAAAGGCAATGTAGATGTTATTTTAGAAATACCCCAATATTTTGAAAAAGACTTATTAAAAGATAAAAGAACTAGTTTATCGGTAATTATCAACGCTATAGATGGTGCAGCGGCTGGAGTTGAAAACGTATATATAAATCAAATTATTCAAAGTTTTAATAAAAAAATTAAGACCACTTTACTGCAATCTTCAGATGTAAAATATTTACCTAAAAGTATTATGAGTATTCCATCGTTTTGGTACAACAAAACATTAAACTATAAAACGTTTATGGTGCCTGGTATTTTAGTTTTATTAGTTACTATGATTACACTTTTTTTATCAGGAATGAATATTGTTAGAGAAAAAGAAATAGGAACTTTAGAACAAATTAACGTAACTCCAATAAAAAAGTATCAATTTATTATTGGTAAATTATTTCCTTTTTGGGTATTAGGCTTACTACTTTTAACTATTGGATTAATTATTGCAAAGTTATTATTTAATGTGCCAATGGTAGGAAGTATTTTTTTACTTTATCTTTATACATCCATCTATATTTTAGTTATTTTAGGGATGGGATTATTTATATCCAATTTTACCGATACGCAACAACAAGCAATGTTTATAGCCTGGTTTTTTGTCGTAATTTTTATTTTAATGAGCGGCTTATTTACCCCTGTAGAAAGTATGCCAAAATGGGCGCAATTTTTAACCGAATTTAATCCCATAAAATATTTTGTAGAAATTATACGAATGGTAATGCTTAAAGGTTCTAGTTTTACTGATATTTTACCATTATTTATAAAAACATTAATATATGCTATTATAATGAACGGACTTGCTGTTTGGAGCTATAAGAAAACAACTTAAAATTTTACACAAATGAAAAAAATAATTAAATATATTACCCTAATTACTTTAATTGCATTTACATTATTAACCTTATTTTTAAGTAGTTCTGTAATTTTTGATTGGTTTGGTATAAGAGCAAAAGAAGGAAACTATGTGTTATTTGTGGTTTGGGCTAACCTTATAAGTAGTTTCCTTTATTTATGTTCTATTTACGGAGTTATCAATCTAAAAAAATGGAGTATAAAACCGTTGATAGCCTCCATTATAATTTTAATTTTAGCACTTATCGGATTATTTATTCATATTAATTTGGGAGGTCTTTATGAAACCAGAACTGTTGGGGCTTTATTTTTTAGAATTACAGTAACACTTATTTTTACAATTTTAACTTATTTAATTACAATCAAATGGCACAAGTAATAAAAAAGATAGTCTTCATTTTTATACTAATAATCTTTATTTCTTTTAATAAAAAAGATATTGATAAAACCCATTCTTTAATCATAAAAGTAAAATATTTACGAAATTCAAAAGGTGTAGTTCAATTTGCATTGTATAATAAAGAAGGTTCTATCCCTGATGAAAAATATAAAAGATACTATAAAAAGAAAATTGCACCTATTACAAAAGACTCTTCAACCGTAATTTTTAGTAATTTACCCGAAGGAAGGTATGCCATTAACATACTCCATGACGAAAATAAAAATGGTAAAATTGATAAAAGCTTTCTTCTTCCAAAAGAAGGTATTGGTTTTTCTAATTACCAATCTATTGGAATAGGAAATCGTCCAAAATTTTCTAAGGCAAGCTTTTTGTTAAATAGTGATACCGTAAAAGAAGTAAAAGTTATTTATTTCTAATAAATTAATCCTTAAAAAATATGAATATAACCCGTTGTACATTTTAACTTTTTAAACCTACTATTGCCTGCCTGTATTCTATGACAGGCAGGCTCGAACGGACGTAACAGGATGTTTAAAGAGTTAAAATGCACAATGAGTTTAAGTAGTTTTAAAATTGATTTGCTAATCCAGTTTCCCATTCATCTAAAAACTCATTGATTTCTTCAATAAATTCAGTAGAAATTTGAATTCTGTTTATGGTGCAGTGCAACACAATTTTATCTTTATCCGGAGGGAATCCTGTGGTAATAGTCCAAGCAAACGCATTAGGACAACTTAATAAAGTAAACCGAACTCCGCCATTAATTTTTGAATAACTCATTAAAAATTCTCCCCAAATAGTTCCGCCTAAAAAATCATGATTTTTAGCTTCAATATAAAACATAGAGTCTGCAAATTTTTCAATATTTTCAGGATAAATATTTTTTTGTAAATCTGATTCGGTAACTTGTTTATTTATTATTCTAAAAAATTCCATTTTATCTTTTTTTGATTTGAACGCTTTCAATAACAACGGTTAAAAGTATTAAAAACCCACCAATAATTGTTTTTGAAGCTGGTATTTCACTTAAAAAAATAATTCCAAATATTATTCCATAAATAGGTTGAGTACTACTCATTATACTCGCTGTGCTTACCGAAAAGTTTTTAAAACTCATTACAAAAAGAGTATGCCCAATAGCAGTGGTTAAAATTGCTAAAGTTAAAAGAGCACTCCAATCATGATTACTTGGAGTAACATCAAAAATAAAGAAGGCTGGCCATAAAACTAATGTAATGGTAATCATTTGGTAAAACATTAACATAGAGCCATGATATGTAGCAATTTTTTGCTTTAATAAAATGTTTCTTAAGGCATAAAAGACTGATGAAATTAAACCGAATATTACGCCTAAAGTGTAATTGTTTTGCAAATTAAATTCTGGAGTTAAAAAATAGATTCCAACAAGTACAATTCCACCTAAAAAAACATGTTTAATATTTAATTTCGTTTTAAAAAATAATGGCTCAAGAAGAGCAGTAATTACAGGAAATGTAAATAAAGATAACATTCCTATTGCTACATTTGATAATTGCAAAGCGTAAAAATAGGTAACCCAATGTACGCCAAATAACAATCCACTTATTATGATGGTTTTGAAATCTTTTTTGTTAATAATTCTTAAATCTATTTTTTTATACCAAATAAATAAGCCTAAGAAAATAGCCGCTAAAAAACACCTAAACCAGATAGTTATAGGTGGAGGCATTGAAATATAGCGACCTAAAATACCTGAAGTACTAATAAAAAGAATACCTATATTAAGTTCAATAAGGTTTTTTAGATGCTGATTTTTCAATCTTTATATTTTTTGAAGTGTGGATAGTGCTTTATTTACCGAATTAATATGATTAAAAGTAAGCAACAATCTTAATCCGTTTTTAGTTTCTTTTTCTTTCATTTTACAAATAGCACTGTTTTGTTGTACAAATTGTAAAACTTGGCTAAATATTGGAGATTGGTAAAATTCACTTTGTTGGTTTGCAATAAAATAACCAATCATTTTAGATTGTTTTAAAATTAAGCGTTCAATACCTAAATTTTTAGCAACCCATTTTATGCGAACACTATTTAGTAAATCTTCAACTTGTACCGGAATTTCCCCAAACCTATCTTCTAAATCCTCTTCAAATTTCTGTAATTCTTCTGCTGTTTTAAGATCTGCTAATTGGTTGTATAAACTTAATCTTTCAGAAATAATGCTGATATAATCATCTGGGAAAAGAATTTCAAAATCGGTATCAATTTGAATATCTTTTACAAATTCCTTAGGCTTGTCAGAAGTGCTTTTGTATAAATCTTTAAACTCATTTTCTTTGAGTTCTTCAATAGTTTCATTTAATATTTTTTGATAAGTTTCAAAACCAATATCATTAATAAATCCACTTTGTTCACCGCCTAATAAATCGCCAGCACCACGAATTTCCAAATCTTTCATTGCAATATTTATTCCACTTCCTAAATCGGTAAAAAGTTCTATTGCCTGAATTCTTTTTCGTGCTTCATCCGTCATATTATGATACGGTGGAGTGATAAAATAACAAAAAGCTTTTTTGTTAGATCGACCAACTCTACCACGCATTTGATGCAAATCTGAAAGTCCAAAATTATTAGCGTTATTTATAAAAATGGTATTGGCATTTGGTACATCTAATCCGCTTTCTACAATAGTTGTAGAAACTAATACATCAAATTCATTATTGATAAAGGAAAGCATTAATTGTTCTAATTTTCTTCCTTCCATTTGTCCGTGACCAATACCTATTTTAGCATCAGGAAGTAGCCGCTGCAATAAACCTGCAACTTCTTTTATGTTTTCAATTCTATTATGAATAAAAAATACTTGTCCACCTCGTTGAATTTCATATCTGATAGCATCTCTAATAATTTCTTGATTAAATCGAATTACGTTACTTTCAATAGGATGACGGTTTGGTGGAGGTGTGTTTATTACCGATAAATCACGTGCAGCCATTAACGAAAATTGTAAGGTTCTTGGTATTGGAGTTGCAGTTAAGGTAAGCGTATCTACATTTTCTTTAATAGTTTTTAACTTGTCTTTAATTGCTACACCAAATTTTTGTTCTTCGTCAACAATTAACAATCCTAAATCTTTATATTTTATTGCTGAGTTTGTTAGTTGATGTGTTCCAATAACAATATCTACACTACCATTTTCTAATCCTTCTAAAATATCTTTTCGCTGTTTGGTAGTTCTAAAACGATTTAAATAATCAATTACAACAGGAAAATCTTTTAATCGTTCTGTAAAGGTTCTAAAATGTTGATATGCTAAAATAGTCGTTGGGACCAAAATGGCAACTTGCTTGCCATTATCCACCGCTTTAAAAGCTGCCCTAATAGCAATTTCTGTTTTCCCAAAACCAACATCGCCACAAACTAACCTGTCCATTGGTTGCTCACTTTCCATATCATTTTTCACATCTTGTGTAGCAGTGGATTGATCTGGAGTATCTTGATACATAAAACTTGCTTCCAGTTCATTTTGCATATAGCTATCAGGATTATATTGAAATCCTTTTTGCATTTTTCGTTTTGCATATAATTCAATTAAATTAAAGGCAATATGTTTTATGCGTGATTTGGTTTTTTGTTTAAGTTTTTTCCAAGCTCCTGAACCAAGTTTGTACAACTTAGGTGGTTTTCCATCTTTACCGCTGTATTTTGATATTTTATGAAGCGAGTGAATACTGATATATAAAATATCTCTATCTCCATAAATTAGTTTAATGGCTTCTTGCTTTTTGCCATCCACATCAATTTTTTGTAATCCGCCAAATTTTCCAATACCATGGTCAATATGAGTAACATAATCACCAATAGTTAAATTAGTAAGTTCTTTTAAGGTAATGGCTTGTTTTTTTGCGTAGCCATTTTTTAAACGAAATTTATGATAACGTTCAAATATTTGATGATCGGTATAACAAACTAACTTATTTTCAACATCAATAAAACCTTGATAAATAGGAAATACAATGGCTTTGTATTCAATTTCTTCTTCAACATTATTAAAAATATCATGAAAACGTTCTGCTTGTTTTTGAGAATCGCAAAACAAATAATTTTTAAATCCGTTTGCCGTATTTTCTTGGAAATTTTTAATTAATAAATCAAAATTTTTATTAAATGAAGGCTGAGGTTTAGTGTTGAATTGAATAATGTCATGCTGAACTTCCGAATCTTTATTAGTCTGCCGGCTATTTAAAATTTCAATTAAAGTGAAATTTTGCAACTGATTTTTTATAGCTGTTCCATCACAAAATAATGCATTTGGTTTTGCGTGATTTAAAATAGAATTTAGCTCGGCATAAGCTTCTTCTGCTTTTGTGTAAAATGAATCTAATCGATTTGCTAAAAAATCGATGTTTTTGGTGAAAATGACAGTTTTGGATGAGATATAACTCAAAAAACTTTCGCGTTTTTCGGTTAACGCCTTGTTTTCAACATTAGGCATTATGCTAATTTTTTTAAGTTTATCAACAGATAATTGAGTTTCAACATCAAAAGTTCTAATACTTTCTACTTCATCGCCAAAAAATTCAATTCTAAAAGGTTCGTCATTTGCATAGGAAAAAACATCAATAATACCACCACGAACAGAAAATTCACCAGGTTCGCTAACAAAATCGACTTTATTAAAATCGTATTCAAAAAGTACTTCATTAACAAAATCTAAAGTCAATAGGTCATTTAATCCAATTTTTAAAGTGTTTCTGTTTAATTCTGCTTTGGTAACTACTTGTTCAAAAAGTGCATCAGGATAGGTAATAATAATTGCCGGACTTTTACGAGAATTAATTCGGTTTAAAACTTCGGAACGCAGTAAAATATTGGCGTTATCTGTTTCTTCAACTTGATAAGGTCTTCGATAAGAACCTGGATAAAAAAATACATCTTTCTCGGGTATTAACTGCTCTAAATCATTTAAATAATAGGCAGCTTCTTCTTTATCATTTAAAATAAGTAGAAATGGTTTTTCAGCAGATTTAAAGGTTTCTGAAATAATAAAAGACAATGAAGATCCCACCAAATTTGAAATTTGGAAATGGTTTTTTTCTTTTGATAAGCACTGAACTAATTGCTTTTTTTTAACAACCTGTTCGTAAATTTTAATAATTGCAGGTTTACTCAAAAATGTAAAATTTTTGCCAAAGGTAGTATTTTACTTAAAATTTTGCTCAAAATTTTGTATATTTATAATAAACCAAACTCGTTGTGCATTTTGACTTTTTAAACTTACTGTTACATCAGTTCGAGTTCGAGTATTTTTTGATAAAAAATTGTATCGAGAACAGTTGTTTTTAAATAAAAAACCTATTCTCGATACTAATTTTAAGCCTAAAAAGGCTAAAATTCACTCGAATTGACGAAATTTTATCAAAATGCACAACGGGTTAAACCAAAAAATGAACTACCTCGACGCAAGCATACGAGGTATCAAATAGGAAATTCCTTTTTTATTTCGACGCAGAGCGTCGGGGAATTAAACCCAAAAAACAATTAAAACTCTTGAAACGGTTATCTTGCAGTTTAGGAATTTTAAAAAGTGAATTTAAAACTATTTTAAAAAATCCGGATAAATATCCTGTTAATCCACCAGTAAGTTATAATGATAGGTTAGAACGATTGTACGATTTAACGAGAATGCTTTTTTTAGATAAAAATCCGACTATTGATAAAATTTCTATGATGGATAGAATAGCAGTTGGTTTAGGTTTTCCTGTTGAAAATGTCAGAAAAGTAGTAAAAGCAGCGATTAAATTCTTTTTAAAAGAACCTAATTTTGAGGATTTTAAAAAAAAGATTAAAAAAGCGAATCCAATTCAACATTAATTTTTTTAATATCAATATTATTTAGTTAATTTATAAAAAATTAAAATTAACTAAATGGGAATTGCAGACTACAATTTAAAAGGTGAACAAAAAAATAATATTGCTTATTTTGCAAGTATTGTAAAATTAGCTTTAGCGGATGGCATTATTTCAGAAGGAGAAGAAAAATTACTAAAACGTTTGGCAAAACAATTTCATATTATGAAAGAAATGCAAACTGAAATTATAAAAAATCCTTCTAAATTTTCTATGGTTACTCCACATAGTTATGATGAACGTATTGAACAATTATTTTTATTAGCTAAAATGATTTATGCAGATGATGAAGTTTCCAAAAAAGAAGCAAGTACATTACGTAAAATAGCTGTAGGATTAGGATTTCCAATAGATAATATTGAAAAAGTGGTAGATGAAGCTATTCATTTAATTTTAAATGATAATGATTTGGAAGATTTTACTAAATCCATAAAACAAGTAAATAAAATTTAGGATTATATTTTTATTAAAAGCCGAACATTTGTTCGGCTTTTTGTGTTTAAAATAGTATTTTGCAGTAAAATTATACCGTGCTAAATTCAACATCTTTTCAAGTTTATAATGCCTCTGCAGGTAGCGGAAAAACCTTTACTTTGGTTAAAGAATATTTAAAAATTCTTTTAAATTCTTCTGACCGATTTAAATTTCAGCAAATTTTAGCAGTTACTTTTACCAACAAAGCTGCTGGTGAAATGAAAGAACGTGTCATTAAAAATTTACACGAGTTTTCCGAAGGAAAGCAAAATGAAATGTTTAAAACTATAGTTACAGAACTAAATTTAAATGCTGAACTTATTATTGAAAGATCTGGTGATGTATTAAACACGATGCTACAAAATTACGCTGCTTTTAACATTACCACTATTGACAGTTTTACCCACAAACTAATTAGAACTTTTGCTTACGATTTGCATTTACCTGTAAATTTTGAAGTTGAAATGGATGCAGAAAGTTTACTAAATGAAGCAGTAGATTTGGTAATTTCTAAAATAGGAATTGATGCTAAATTAACTGATTTATTAATCAGCTATTCCATTCAAAATTTAGAAGATGATAAAGCTTGGGATATTTCCAATGAGTTAAAAAAATTCGCAAAAATAATTTTAAATGAAAATCACGCTAAAAATTTAAAATTAATTGAAAACGTTTCTGTTGAAGATTTTAAAAAAATTAAAACTGAACTTCAAAAAGAAAATAGTTTTATAGAAAAAAAATTAACAGAGATTGGGAATAAAGGGTTGAACATAATTAACGATTTAGGAATAGCACAAAATGATTTTTATCGCTCTCAATTTCCTAAACATTTTGAAATTTTAACTACAAATACTAAAAAAGCAAAATTCTTTGATCAAAATACTTTAAAGCGAAACATTGAAAATGGAGTGTTTTATGCAAAATCAAAATCGGATGAAATTAAAAATGCCATTGAAAGTTGTCTTCCTAAATTGATTGCGTTGTATAATGAATCGGAAATATTGTATCAACAAAAAACATTGAATCATTTAATATTAAAGAGTTTAATTCCTTTAGCGGTGTTAAATTATATTTATAACGCACTTCAAGAAATAAAAACGGATAATAATTTAGTTTTAAATGCAGAATTTAATCAAAAGATAAATGAAACAATTAAGAATGAGCCGGCCCCCTTTATTTATGAACGAATAGGAGAAAAATTTCGATATTATTTTATTGATGAAATGCAAGATACTTCGGTTTTACAATGGCAAAATTTAATTCCGTTAGTAGAAAATGCCATTTCTTCTGAAAATGAAGCTTCCGAAGTAGGAAAATTAATGTTGGTTGGCGATGCAAAACAAGCTATTTACAGATGGAGAGGAGGAAAAGCAGAGCAATTTATTGCGTTATCTAATGAAGGAAAAAACAAAAAAAACAATCCGTTTACCATTAAAAAAAAGGTTGAAAACTTACCTACAAATTATAGAAGTTATAGTGAAATTATAGATTTTAATAATCGGTTTTTTACGCATCTCGCTAAATTTTTAAATAATTCAAGTTTTCAGAAATTATATATTGAGGGAAATCAACAAAAACAAAACAATAAAAAAGGTGGATTTGTACAACTTTCCTTTGTTGAAAAGCAAAAAGAAGATGAAGAAAAAGATTTAATTTACGCTAAAAAAGTATTAGAAATTATTCAAAATTTAGATGCAGCTTATCATAAAAATGAAGTTTGTGTTTTAGTTCGTTCAAAAAAACATGGTGTTGAAATAGCAGATTATTTATCTGAAAATAATATAGAAATAATATCTTCAGAAACGCTACTAATAAACAACCATCCAAAAGTAAAATTCATTATTAATCTGTTAAATTTTTTAAATAATAACGAAGATGAATTAAGCAAAGTAAAACTGTTGTATTTTTTACACGAACATACCAAGTGTGATGAAAAAAAACATCTTTTTATTGCTAGTTTATTAAATTTAAACACTTCCAATTTTTACAAAGAATTACACAAATACGGAGTTTATTTTAATGAAAATGAATTTTATCAAAATCCTTTTTACGAAAGTATAGAATATATTATCAGAAGTTTTAATCTTACGGATGATGCCAATTCATATATCCAGTTTTTTTTAGACGTTATTTTTGAATTTTCTCAAAAAAATGAAGCTTCTTTATCCAGTTTTTTAGAGTATTGGGAACTAAAAAAAGATAAGTTAAGCATTGTGGCTCCTGAAGCAGAAAATGCGGTTCGTATTATGACTATTCATAAAGCAAAAGGACTAGAATTTCCAGTGATTATTTATCCATATAATTTAGATATTTATAGTGATAAAAATTCAAAGGTTTGGTATAAAAACAAAGAAGATGCTATTTTAAAAACTACTTTGGTTAATTATGGCAATGCACTAAAATATATTGGAAAACAAGGAGAAGAATTATATCAACAAAAACGAGAGGAGAATGAATTAGATAATTTCAATTTAATATACGTTGCATTAACTAGAGCTGTTGAACAATTGTATGTTGTTTTGGAGAAAAAAATAAATAGTAAAGGTGAAGAAGATGTTAAACATTCTTCAGGTTTGTTTATTAATTATTTAATAAAAGAAAACTTATGGGAAGCAGAAAAATCTACTTATACTTTTGGAAATTCAAAGAGAGTTGAAGTGAATACAAAACCAGATAAAAAAGTAATTAGTCAGCAGAAATTTATTACCAATTCTTGGAAAAATCAAAATATTACTATAGTTGCAAATTCATCAGTTTTATGGGAAACAGAAAAAGGAGATGCCATAGCTTATGGAAATTTAATTCATGAAATTTTATCAAAAATTAAAACTCAAAATGATATTGAAGAAGTTGTAAACACGTATGTTTTTGATGGAACGATAACCAACCAAGAAAAAAATAAAATTATAACCATTTTAAATAAGGTAATAACTCATGAAAAATTAACACCTTATTTTTCTCAAAATGCAACGGTGTTAACCGAAAAAGAAATTTTGACAAAAGAACATCATATTGTTATTCCTGATAGATTAATTTTTGACAATCAAAAGGTAACTATTATAGATTATAAAACGGGTAAATTTGAAGCAAAGCATAACCTTCAAATTAATTCCTATGCAGAAGTTTTAAAGCGTTTAAATTATCGAGTTCAAAAAAAAATATTGGTATATATAAATGATGAAATTTTAATTAAAGAACTGACCTTACGCAAAAATAATGATTAAATTTGCAAGCAAGACTGATGGCTGTTAATAACTTAAAAGAGTTGTATATGGATTACCTTATAAGTTCAACACAATTAACTACTTGCACAGGTTTGTCA
>NZ_JAKIUR010000048.1 GCF_021647475.1 Lutibacter sp. | reverse complement strand
TTTGAAGTAATCTTTTCATAAAAATGAGATTGCTTCCTCATTTCGCTTTGCTTCATTCATCGCAATGACGTAGCTTGTTGATTTTCAACCCGGTATTTATTTTCTTACATCGAACTCAGGTTATTACGTCAATTCGAGTAATTTTTGATAAAAAATAGTATCGAGAATAGGTTTTTTAGTTAAAAACAGCCATTCTCGATACTAATTTTAAGCCTAAAAAGGCTAAAATTCACTCGAATTGACGAAATTTTATCAAATCTTGCTATTAATCAACTATTTATAATAATTGTTTACATTTGTTACACTTTATAATCTCCAATTTTAATGAAGTACTTTTTTAATTTATTATTTTTTGTGTTGTTCTCGGGTTTAGCCTTTTCTCAGCAAAACAAACAGCACAAACACAAAATTACCTATACCAATACTAATAATTTTGAATTATTTGGTAATTCAGAAAGTGATTTTTCAGGTAGTAAAAGTACTGTTTATAATAAAGGATTTGGGTTTGAACTAAATAGTTTTAATGGGTTCTATATAACCCGAAAACTTGTTTTTTCTGTTGGTGTCGGAATTGTGTACAGCGTAAACGAATCTTATAAAGCTTTACCAATTGTTGCACAATTAAAATGGTATTTAAACGATTATCATTTAAATGGTCCTTTTATATTACTAAATACAGGTAGAAATTTACGTATTGGAAAATTTAGAGGAGGAGGATCCGCCAAATTGGGTATTGGCTATGTGCTTGAAAGTGACTACGATTTTAAATATGTTATTGGTGTCTATACCAAAGGCAAAGAATACATCTTAAATAACCAAACAAATTTTAATTATAATACCTTAAGCGTTGGTATTTCTATAGGAATAAGAACAAATTAATAATATAATTTTATGAAAAAATTAAAACAACTTTTACCCATTTTATTTTTATTATCTTTAGCTGTACAAAGTCAAAATAAAGCATCAGTAGAAAAATCAATATACGGAATCCAAACTGGTATTTTAGGAGTTTGGGGATATAATGAATCTAAGTTAACAAACTCCATAGCTTTACGAAGTGAAATAGGATTAGATGCTGGATTTAGAGGAGGTAGTAACATAAATACGGTTTTTGTACTTACACCTACAATTACAATTGAACCTAGATTTTATTATAATCTTAAGAAAAGAAGCAAAAAAGGGAAAAGCATTTTAAAAAATTCAGCTAATTTTTTAACTTTAGAATTCTTTTATGTTCCCAACTTATTTGTGATTTCTAACACTCGGAATGTGAGTGTTGCTAATTCTTTATCTATAATACCAAAATGGGGTATTAAACGTACTATTGGCAAACATTTTACTTATGAATTAGGTTTGGGTATTGGTTATTACATTGATTTAGATGATAGCCGATTTAATGATACTGTCGCAGATTTACACATACGATTTGGTTATACTTTTTAAACCTGGTTGTAATTCTCTTTCCTTTAGTTATTAAAATTAAACACTAATTTTGAGAAAATTAACTTTCAAACTAAAAACACCAAAGTAACTACAAGCGAATTGCCTGATGGACATATGAGTTATATTGAAAATAAAATTGAAGTAATTAAAATACTATCCAATTTTTTAAAACGATACTATTAATCTTCTTTCTAATTGTCCGTAATTAGTAATAACCTGAGTTCGACCTAAGGATTTACTTTAAATAACTGAAAATCAAAATGTCATTGCGAAAATTATAAATGTAGTGCCATAATTTGAAGTAATCTTTTCATAAAAATGAGATTGCTTCCTCATTTCGCTTTGCTTCATTCATCGCAATGACGTAGCTTGTTGATTTTCAGCCTGGTATTTATTTTCTTACATCGAACTCAGGCTAATACTTTACGCCAAAATACTTTTTCTGATGAACGAATATCTTGTATTCTCTGCGTTAGTTCTTCAAAATAATCGAAAGGTAGATTAGGGTTTTTTAAGCGTTCATCATTCTAATATAAATCCTTTTACTATGTATTCTCTTAATTGACTTGTTGCTCATTGCCTAAACTTAGTGGCTACATTCGACTTTATTCTGTAACCAACTGAAATAATTGCATCTAAATTGTAAAACTGACGTTCTCGTTTTACTTCTCTTTTACCTTCTATTTGAACTTGTAAGAAATCCTTACAAGTTGCTTTTTCTTCTAATTCGCCTTCTTTAAATATGTTTTTTAGATGAATGGTTTTGTGGTGTGGTGTGGTTTGAAACAACTTGCCATTAACTTTTGTGTTAACCAAACGGTTTCGTCTTGAAAACGGACATCTAATTTTGTTTCTCCGTTTTCATTTTGATAAATAATTAGTTGCGAATTGTTTTCTTGTATAATTTCTTTTTAATATTCAAAATCTAATCCATATTCATAACTTTTACTGACTAAATTATTAATTAGTTTTTTAAATTTTCTTTCAAAGCCATTTTCTTTAATTCCTTTTGTAGCACTGCAAAACATATTGACAACTGCTGTATAATACGGTTCATCCCAATAGCCAAAATCTTCAATGATATCTAAACAACAATAAACATAGTGCAATTCAAGAGTAACGGTTAATTCTGGAACTTTCATTTTACGAATGGTTCTAATTAATTTTCGTGCTTCTTTTTCTCGTAAAAGCATTTCTCGACCGTGAGGATATACATAATCTTCAATTTCAAATTTATATTTCTCTATTAATTGTTTAATGTTGCCTGTTGTAAAAATATCTAAATATTCTTTTGCCATTGGCACACTTTTATAGAGTTCTGAAATCATTTTAATAATTTCAGGTTTCTCCATTTGTTTCAATTCTTTATGTAGTTCTCGTAAGCCCATTTATTTCAAAAGACCATTGTTTTTTAATTCTCTGTGTATTTTAACTAAGTTTTCAGGTATTTCAGTGTGTATTAACCAATTTACATCTAAGCCATTTTTTATAGCCGTTTTCATTATCTTATCATTATCACCAATTAATTTACCTAATTTTATTAAATCATCTTTAAAATCAAGCAATAAATCTTCATCCATTTTATGTATTAGTAACAACACTTTAAATACTCTTGCAATAATGGCTGTACAAAATTTACGCAATTTTATTGGTGGTCGTGCTGTTAAAATATTGTCTTTATTTTGCCTAAGCACTTCAATTAAAAGCAATAAATTTAAACTTGCATCACCATATTTATCTTTGGTTATTTTTACGTGTTCGGTTATGTCTCCACTTAAATACCGAATATCCATATTTAAATAACTTATTTTATAAAACCGTTCAGTCATTCTTTTTACGTTAGTAATAATATGTTTTTCTTTTGCGGTTCTACGTTCTTCTACATTGCCATCATCTACTAACTCAAATTGTAATCTATTGGCTAATGTTAAATCTTTTTTTAGCAAACGTAAAATAAGTTTATCTTTTTCTACTGAAGGTAAATGACTTATTGCTGCTACAAATTCTTTAGTGTAAAATGCCATTTTTTAGTTGGTTTCTTGGTTAATATACTTTAGTGCTACTTCTTCATTTTCTTCAATAGCAATTTCTACTGCTTTTTTGGCAACTTCTAATAAATGTTCGCTTTGTTTTTTTAAGGCAAAACTTTCTTCTATTAAATTGGCTATTTGTTCTTGCTTTTTGTAATCTATAATTGGAACGACTACATTTTCTATTTCGCTTGAACGCCAATGTAAAATTATTGAACCACCTGCATCTCTTTCTGCTTGCATTTGTACAATTTTTGAGTTTAGGGCAAGTGTTAAATATTCAGGAATTATTCTTTTTTCATCTTTAACGTTTAAATGCAAAATTGCTCCTGACGTAATTCCATTATAATTTTGTCTTAGATGATAAGCAATACCAACACTTCCGTCTTTTGAAAATAATATTGTTCCTTTTTTAGGCTTTAGTTTCTTAATTTTATCTTGATTTTCTTTTACAAAATAATCAGAAATGTATTTTTGTGGTTCTGATAATCCATTTTTGGATAAATCTGCAACACGCATAAAGGGCAAACCATTTTCTACGTAATTTTTAGAACCTGGTTCTATAGATTTTTTAATATCTACAAGATTAGAAAGCATATCAAAAGGTTTACTTTTGACTTTGTTCACTACTTGTTCATATTTCTTTTGATAATACTCTGCATCCAACCTTCCACTTGTGCCAAAACTAGCTGCAAAACTTTTAATATTTATAGGCTCTTTACTTGCTGCAAAGTTTTGTAAACCTATTTCGTCTAATAAAAGGTTTTCGGCTTGGGTATAGGATTGTTTGGAATCTTTTAATAATTCATACTTCTCTAATATTATTATTTTTAATTTTATTTGAAAATCATTAGAAAGTATAGGCAATAATAAACGTTCAAGACTTTCATTTCCTAAATTTCTTTGACGAATTCCTTTTGCAAATCTTTCTAATTGCGTTCTCGAATATTCTGTAGATAAAACAACAAACAAGGATTCGTTATTTATATAAACTGTATCTGAAATAATTTTAATTTTAGCAACTCTTTGATTCCAACTACTATTTATAGGATTATAAATATAGTTTACTTTACCAACATCTGGCGGATCTCCTGTGAGTGTCATTAAGATATCTCCTTTTATAAGAAATTGTCCTTTTTGCTTATCAAATTCTTTAGTGTCAACTGTTGCCCAATCTTCTATATCTCTTCTGTTGGTTACATCTCCAATCTTAGATAATTTTATTCCTTTAATTGTATTAAATGAATCTGAACTGTAAGGCCTTCCATTAATAGCTGTTGCAATTTTGGCAAATGAAATTGTTTTTTTCTTATTTAATATTTCATCTATTAAAAGAAATTTTTTATCAAAATATTCTGATTCAATTCTAAAATCTATAACTGAATTTAGAAATGAATAATTAATTTCTATTGCTTCCAGCCCTTCCAACAACTCCTTATATCGAGTTTCGTTAAAAGGGCTTTTTACTTTCCCAGCACAAGACTTTCTTGCACAAAAGATAGTTTTTCTTTTTTAGCAAACTCAATAAAAGCTTCTGCTATTCCGTCTTTGGTTAAGTTATCGTGATTAAATAAGTCGTGTTTTACAATTAAATGTCCGTGAGTGTCTAATAAATATTCATCTAAATCTTGTGTTTTGGTTTCATAGTGGTTTGGGTTTTCTTCTGCAATGTCATTGCGAGGAGTTTGCGACGTGGCAATCTCATTATTAGAAACAGATTGCTTCAATCGTTCCTCTTTCGTAATGACGTTTGGAAAGTCGCCTTTTTTTACAAATATTTTATCACCACTATCGTCATTGCGAGGAGTTAGCGACGTGGCAATCTCATTATTAGAAACAGATTGCTTCAATCGTTCCTCTTTCGTAATGACGTTTGGAAAGTCGCCTTTTTTTACAAATATTTTATCTCCACTATCGTCATTGCGAGGAGTTAGCGACGTGGCAATCTCTTTATTAGTAGCAGATTGCTTCAATCGTTCCTCTTTCGTAATGACATTTGGAAAGTCGCCTTTTTTTACAAATATTTTATCTCCACTATTGTCTTTACTTGGTTCTTGCATTGTGGCAAAAAAGATAGGATAATCCTCTTTTTTAGGACATAATTTTTCATCCCATTTTTGCACAAAAAGCACAGATGTTTTAGTTCCAGTATGTGGTTTAAAAACATTGCCGTGCAAACCTACAACGGCTAAAATTCTACATTTTTCGGCAATATAATCTCTAATATTTTTATCGCTACTGTTGTTAAATCTACCTTGTGGCAAAACAACTGCCATTCTTCCACCAGATTTTAAAAAGTCTAAATTACGTTCAATAAACAAAATATCTCTACCCACTTTGGTTTGGTATTTTCCATTTGGTTTTTTGCCTAATTCGTATTTGGCTAAAATTCTACTTTCTTTAATGTCGCCTGCAAATGGTGGATTTGCCATTAAAACATCAAACTGAAAATCACGGTTGCTGTTTCGGTCGGCTCGTAGCCGTCGTAGTTTTTTCCAACCTTCATAATAGGTGTCTTGCCAATTTTCATCTTCCGTTTTTTCGTCCCAACGTTCGTAATCCAAAGTGTTTAAATGTAAAACATTTGTTTGTCCGTCTCCTGCAATTAGATTTAAAGTTCTCGCCACACGAACTGCTTTTTCGTCAAAATCAATGGCAAAAACTTTATTTTGCACATAATCGGTACATTCGGTTGGCTTTTCTTCTGCTGTAAATAAATGGCTTTTAGGTATTCCTTTTTCTTTTAGTATTTGTTCCCAGACGTGAAAAATAGAATGTACAGGAAAACCACAACTTCCAGCAGCCGTGTCAATTACGGTTTCTTCTTTTTGTGGGTTCATCATTTTCACACACATATCAATTACATATCTTGGTGTAAAATATTGCCCTTTTTCTCCTTTACTACTTTTGCCAATTAAATATTCAAAGGCTTCATCTACAACATCCAAATTTGAATTGAATAACTTAACATCTTGCAAAGAAGAAATACAAACAGATAGGTGAGAAGGTGTTAACATTATTTTACTGTCTTCTGTAAAAACGCCTTCCCATTTACTTTTTGCGTTATCAAAAACTTCTTGTATTTTTTCTTTTAGTTCGGTTTCCGTATCTCCATAATTTCTAAAACGCAAATGGCGAGTTTTATTTCTGCCACTTTCCATTTCATCATATAATTTGGTAAAAATAAGTTTAAACAATTCTTCAAAAACATCAACACCTGCGTTTGCCAAAACTTCATCTTCCATTTCCAAAATTAAATCTTTTAACGATTTTTTTTCGGTAACTAATTTGTCTTTTTTTACTAAATCATCTATTGTCCAACGTTCAGTTAATATGTCCGATAATTTTTCGTTAGTATTTGGGATTGCTGATAAATCTTCAAAATAGTTCGGGTCTTTTCTGTGGTAATATGATATTGAATTTCCATTACTCCATATTCCGATTGGTGCTCCAGTAGCATTACAGTAAGATTTTAGTTGTTCTTTTCCGTCTTTTAGTTTTGGTTTTTTCAATTCAACCATCATGTAAATAGAACGAGTATCTTTTTTGTCAAAAATTACAATATCAGCACGTTTTTTTTCACGTCCAAAACTAACCGCATATTCAATTTCCATTCTTTCAAATGGATAACCATATTCTTCATTCAAAACCATTAAGTAAAGTTGTCTAATGGCTTCTTCAGGTTTTAATTGAATGTCTTTTCTACGAACCAAACAGTTAATAAAAGGAACTTCTTTCCCACGAACTTCTTTTAAAAAGATGCTTTTCTCTAACTTCTCAACTTGTTCAGGTGTAAATTGAGTTAGTTTGTAGTTACTGTCTCTTAATATTTCGGTTAGTTTCATATTCTGTTGGTTATTTTTATTCAATCTGCAAGTTAATTAAAATTCATTTTTTGGGATTGTTTTCAAGTATTTTTTTTAGTTTACTAAGAGCGTTGGCAAGAAATTGCTCTTTTGGTTTTTTAAGCGTTGGAATTTAGCGTTGGGAAAAACCAAATGTGCAATTTGTGTGGTGGCTTTTTCTTTTCAGCAAGAATTTTTCGTTCTGGGCTTGTTGGTAACATTTGATAACCCGTGGGTTTATTGAATACGACCCTGAAACAAGTTCAGAGTGACGGATATTATGTTAAATTATAAATAATCAGTCTTCTTTTAAAGCATTCCAACCTTGAGCTGTTAATTTAATTTTTTGATTTGCTCTGGTAACTAAATTTGCACCTTCGCTTTCATCCGTAATATGGCCAATAACTGTTAAGTTCGGATTTCCTTTAATTTTCAAAAAATCTTCTTGTGAAATGGTAAATAGCAATTCATAATCTTCACCGCCACTTAAAGCAATGGTTGTACTATTTAATTCAAATTCTTCACAAGTTGCAATAACTTGAGGATCTAACGGTAATTTTTCTTCATATAAATTACAACCCACTTTTGATTGTGAGCAAATATGTAAAATTTCGGAAGATAATCCATCAGAAATATCTATCATCGATGTTGGTTTTACCTCTAATTTACTTAGTAATTCAATAATATCTTTTCGTGCTTCAGGCTTCAACTGACGTTCCACTAAATAACTATAATTAGTTAAATCTGGTTGTGAATTTGGATTCACTTTAAAAACCTGTTTTTCACGTTCTAACACTTGCAACCCTAAATATGCACCTCCTAAATCACCCGAAACTACTAACAAATCATTTGGCTTTGCAGTACTTCTATAAACTACCTTATCTTTATCAACTTCGCCAATAGCATTGATGCTTAATAATAATCCTTTTGTAGATGAAGTGGTATCTCCACCTACTAAATCTACATTGTAGTTTTTGCAAGCTAAATAAATTCCTTCGTATAATTCGTCTAAAGCTTCAAGCGGAAAACGATTAGAAACCGCTAATGAAACCGTAATTTGAGTTGCCGTTCCATTCATTGCGTAAATGTCTGATAAATTCACCATAACAGCTTTATACCCCAAGTGTTTCAAAGGCATGTAGCTTAAATCAAAATGAACACCTTCAATTAACAAATCGTTACTAATTAAAATTTGTTTATTTGTTGAAATTACCGCAGCATCATCTCCAACTCCTTTAATGGTTGACTTTTGAGTGCATTTAAAATTTTGAGTTAAATGATTTATTAATCCAAACTCTCCCAATTCCGCTAACTTTGTACGACTTACATTTTTATTTTCTAACATTTTGCAAAGATAATTTTTTATAGATAACATCTATTACCCAATCAGTGCAATCAATCCAAAATTATTATAAAAACTGATTATTTGTACTTATATTTGCACTAATTTAGAATTAATCTATATAAGCAAATGATAAACGTATCGGATATAGCAAAAAATAAAGTAGTAGAATTAATGAAGGAAGACGGATTAAATCCTGATATTCATTTTGTTAGAGTTGGTGTAAAAAGCGGTGGCTGTTCTGGTCTTTCTTACGAATTAAAATTTGATAAAGAAAAACAAGATACCGATAAACTTTTTGAAAGTAATGGCGTTAAAATAATAGTGGATACTAAAAGTTTTTTATACATAGCTGGTACTACGCTTGAATATTCTGGTGGATTAAATGGAACCGGGTTTGTTTTTAATAATCCTAATGCAGAACGTACTTGTGGATGTGGTGAATCGTTTTCTCTTTAGTTTAAAAGTTGGGAAGTTAAAATGTTTAAAAGTAGAATGTAAATAAATGGCAAAATTAAATTCTTTTGAAGAAATCATAGCTTGGCAAAAAGCAAGAGAATTAAATTCAATTATATATGCAATAACAAATACTAACAATTCTTTTTCTAAAGATTATGGATTACGAGACCAAATAAGAAGGGCAAGCGTCTCTATCTCTTCAAATATCGCTGAAGGATTTGAACGTGAGACAACAAAAGAATTTATACGATTTTTATATATTGCAAAAGCATCGGCTGGTGAATTTAGATCTCAGTTGTATTTAGCTTTTGATTTAGATTATATATCTAAAAATCAATTTGAAGAAATAAAATTAAAAATTAATGAAATTTCAAAGTTATTAAGCGGTTTTATAAAGTACTTAAAGTCAACCTTATAAACTTTTAACTTTTCAACATTCAAAACTTATGAACAAGTTTACAGAAGACGATTTAAAAAAAGACCTTGAAAATAAGGAATATAAATATGGTTTTTATACCGATATTGAATCTGATAAGTTCCCTGTTGGATTAAATGAAGACGTGGTTATTGCAATTTCTAAAAAGAAAAACGAACCAGCTTGGATGACCGAATGGCGTTTAGATGCTTTCAAAATTTGGAAAGAAATGAAAGAGCCAAATTGGGCAAATATAACTTATAAAAAACCTGATTTTCAAAATATTAGTTATTATGCTGCACCAAAAAAGAAACCTAAATTAGACAGTTTAGACGAGGTGGATCCTGAATTATTAAAAACATTTGAAAAACTTGGTATTTCGGTTGATGAACAAAAAAGATTAAGTAATGTAGCTGTTGATATTGTAATGGATTCTGTTTCAGTAGCAACTACCTTCAAAAAAACTTTAAATGAAAAAGGAATTATTTTTTGTCCGATTTCAGAAGCTATTGAAAAACATCCTGAATTGGTTAAAAAATATATTGGTAGCATTGTTCCTAAAACCGATAACTTTTATGCAGCACTAAATTCTGCCGTTTTTTCTGATGGTTCATTTTGTTATATTCCAAAAGGAGTTACTTGTCCGATGGAATTATCAACTTATTTTAGAATAAATGAAGGTGGAACAGGTCAATTTGAAAGAACACTTTTAATTGCAGATGAAGGTTCTTATGTAAGTTATTTAGAAGGCTGTACAGCTCCTGCTAGAGATGAAAATCAATTACATGCAGCAGTTGTTGAATTAATTGTTTTAGAGGATGCTGAAATAAAATATTCAACGGTTCAAAACTGGTACCCAGGTGATAAAGAAGGTAAAGGTGGAGTTTATAATTTTGTAACAAAAAGAGCTCTTTGTGAAAAAAATGCCAAAATTTCTTGGACTCAGGTAGAAACTGGAAGTGCCATTACTTGGAAATATCCAAGTTGTATTTTAAAAGGTGATAATTCAGTAGGTGAATTTTACTCTATTGCCGTTACAAATAACCATCAACAAGCAGATACAGGAACTAAAATGATTCACTTAGGCAATAATACCAAAAGTACCATAATTTCTAAAGGAGTTTCTGCCGGAAAATCTAACAATTCTTATAGAGGATTAGTAAAAGTTGGACCGAGAGCAAATAATGCTCGTAATTTTTCGCAATGTGATTCTTTATTAATGGGTAATGAATGTGGAGCACATACTTTTCCGTACATAGAAGTAAAAAATAAAACAGCTCAAATTGAGCACGAAGCAACTACAAGCAAAATTGGTGAAGATCAGTTATTTTATTGCAACCAACGTGGAATTAATACCGAAAAAGCAATTGCTTTAATTGTTAACGGTTTTAGTAAAGATGTGCTAAATAAATTACCTATGGAATTTGCTGTAGAAGCTAGAAAATTATTAGAAATCAGCTTAGAAGGAAGTGTTGGATAATATGGAAAATAAAAAAGTAATTATTTTAGGCTCTTCCCGAAGTGGAGGAAATACGGCAAATATTGCCACAATAATTTCAGAAAAATACAATATCGATATTATTGATTTAAATAATTATAATATTACCTATTATGATTATGAAAGTAAAAACTTAGGAGATGATTTTTTGCCACTTATAAAATCAATTATCGATAAATATGATACACTTATTTTTGCTACGCCAGTGTATTGGTACAATATGAGTGGAATAATGAAGGTGTTTTTTGATCGATTTTCAGATTTAATACGGATTGAAAAAGAAACAGGTCGAAAATTAAAAGGTAAAAATATGTTTGTTATTTCTAATTCTCATGATGATAAAATTGACAAAAAATTTTACATTCCTTTTCAAAAATCAGCAAATTATCTTGGCATGAATTATACGGGTGAATTGCATTTTAATGCCGATAAAATTAATGAATTAAAAAATATAGAATTAATACAACTATAAAATGTTAAAAGTAACTAATTTACACGCAAGCATAAACGATAAAGAAATATTAAAAGGAATAAACCTTGAAATAAATCCTGGTGAAGTTCATGCAATTATGGGTCCTAATGGTTCAGGAAAAAGTACTTTAGCTGCAGTTATAGCAGGCAAAGAAGAATATGTAGTAACCGAAGGTTCTGTAACGCTTGACGGAGAAGATTTAAAAGATTTAGCTCCCGAAGAAAGGGCACATAAAGGCATCTTTTTGTCTTTTCAATATCCTATTGAAATTCCAGGTGTTACCGTTACCAACTTCATTAAAACTGCTATAAACGAAACTAGAAAGGCAAATGGTTTAGAAGAATTACCAGCAAAAGAAATGCTAAAATTAATTCGTGAAAAATCAGATCTATTAGAAATTGATCGTAAATTTTTATCGCGCTCTTTAAATGAAGGTTTTTCAGGTGGTGAAAAAAAGAGAAATGAAATTTTTCAAATGGCAATGCTTGAACCAAAATTAGCCATTTTAGACGAAACGGATTCTGGGTTAGATATTGATGCGTTAAAAGTTGTTGCCAAAGGAGTTAATAAACTTAAAAATAAAAAAAATGCCGTAGTACTAATAACCCATTATCAACGTTTGTTAGACTACATTGTGCCTGATTTTGTTCACGTTTTATACAATGGCAAAATTGTAAAATCAGGAGGCAAAGAATTGGCTCACGAATTAGAAAAAAAAGGATACGACTGGTTGAAATAATTATTAAAAGTAAACAGTTTACAGTTACAGTAAACAGAAAATTATTTCCTGATTACTGAAAACTAATTACTGAAAACTCATAAAAAATGGATTTAAAAGAAAAATTAGTCTCTTCATTTTTAGCTTTTGAAAATGAAGGAAATTTAGACCTCGATTCTAACACACATGCCATTCGATTAGAAGCAATTAAATCTTTTGAGGCACATGGTTTCCCTTCTAAAGCAAATGAAGATTGGAAATATACCAATCTTAAACCTTTGCTAAAACATGATTATTGTTTGTTTCCAACTACTAAAAATCCTGTTGGATTTAAAAATATTAGAAAATATTTATTAAATGATATTGAAACTTATACGTTGGTTTTTATTGATGGTGTATTTAGTTCATTTTTATCTACTACAACACATGATGATTGTGATGTTTGTGTGTTATCCTCAGCGTTAAATCGTCCTAAATACAAAATGGTTGTAGATAATTATTTTAATAAAATAGCAAACAAAAATGAAAGTATCTCACAATTAAATACTGCATTTACTATTGAAGGAGCATTTATTAACGTTCCAAAAAATACCATTGTTCCAAAACCTGTTCAAATTATTTATTTTTCTACAGGAAGTGAAAAAGAAGTAATGCTTCAACCAAGAAATTTAATAATTGTAGGTGAAAATTCACATGTTCAAATAATTGAACGTCATCAAAACTTATCAGATGAAATTACTTTTACAAATGCCGTAACTGAAGTATTTGCAAATAAAAGAGCCGTTGTAGATTATTATAAAATTCAAAATGACACGGAAAACTCATCATTAATTGATAGCACATACGTATCACAAAAAATGCAAAGCGTTGCTTCAGTTAACACCTTTTCATTTGGAGGAAAATTAACTCGGAATAATTTAGAATTTTATCATGAAGGCGAAGGAATTACTTCAAATTTAAATGGCATTACTATTTTAAATAATGAACAGCACGTTGATAACACAACTTTAGTAGAACATAAATTTCCTAATTGTGAAAGTCATGAACTTTACAAAGGAATTTATGCAGATAAATCTTCTGCTGTTTTCAATGGTAAGGTAATTGTAAAGCACGATGCTCAAAAAACCAATGCTTTTCAGCAAAATAATAATATTTTAATAGATGATGGAGCTACTATTAATTCTAAACCTCAATTAGAAATTTTTGCTGATGATGTAAAATGCTCGCATGGTTGTACCATTGGACAATTAGATGAAAGTGCATTATTTTATATGCAAACACGTGGAATTCCTAAAAAAGAAGCTAGAGCATTATTGTTATATGCTTTTGGAAATGATGTAGTTGAAAAAATAAAAATACCACAATTAAAATCTAAAATTGCAAAATTTATTGCAAATAAGCTAAATGTAGATTTAGGATTTGATTTATAGCTTTTGGGTTTACTATTACAAATTCAGTTCTTCTATTCATTTGATGTTCTGCCTCTGTACATTTTACTCCATTTGAACATTTGTTAACTAATTGAGTTTCTCCAAACCCTTTTGCTATTAGCCTATTTTTATTAATTCCTTTACTAATAATATACGTTATGGTAGCTACGGCTCTTTTTGTAGATAATTTTTGATTATAATTACTATTACCTCTACTATCAGTATGTGACCCTGCTTCTATTTTAATTGATGGATATTTACGCATAATTTCAACTACTTTATCTAGCTCACTTGTGGCATCTTTTCTAATATTAGATTTATTATAATCAAAATAAATTGGATTAATATTTACCATTAACTTACCTCTTACTTCTATAAATTCATTTGATTTTTTCGGTAAGGTTTCTAAAGTTAATTCTAAATTGGTAGGATTATTTGAACTAAAATCTTCTAAAAACTCTTTATAACTCTCTTTTGATGCACTAATTTTAAACGATTCATCACAAACTATATTAAATTTAAAAGTAGCATTTTCGTTAGCGATTATACTTTCTTTTTTATTTCCATTCGAATCGTATAGTAGAATTAATGCACCCGATATCAGTTTACCAGTTCCTTTTTCCTTAACCACACCAGTAACAACCTCATTACAATTGAATTTTAAAGGTGTTAATTCTTCAAAAGAATAGATATCATCATCTCCTTTTCCACCCTCTCTATTAGAAGATAAAAAACCAGTATTTTTACCATTTTGTTTTACATATCCAAAATCATCTGAAACACTATTAATAGGTTGTCCAAGATTTATTGGTACATAATACGTATTGTTTTTTCTTAATTTAGTAGCATAAATATCCAATCCTCCCATAGCATCTGAATATCCATTTGATGAAAAGTACAATACGTTATTTTCATCTATAAACGGAAACATTTCACTTTTGGCTGTATTTATTTCAGGACCTAAATTTTTAGGTGTACCATAAGTTCCATCCTTATGAATAGCAACTTTGTAAATATCAGTTAAACCCAAAGAACTAGGCATATCTGAAATAAAATATAGCGTGTCTCCTTCTTTATTTAAGGCTGGGTGACCTGTTTGGTAATTATCGCTATTAAAAGGCATTGCTTCAATATTTCCCCATTCTCCATTTTCACCCATTTGAGCTTTATACAATTGAATTAAATTTACTCCAGTTGAATCTTTTTTAAACTTTTTATTTAAAAAATTATTTCTTGAAAAATAAATGGTTTTTAAATCTTTTGTAAATACTACATCCGCATCATGAAATTTAGAATTTAAGGTTTTAGAAAATAGTTGAACGTTACTTATTTCTTCATCATTACCAAAAGTCCCTTTAAATAACTCTAAATAAGGTTCCTTATTTACAAGCCATACTCCTCTTCTTATTATTGATTTATCTTTTCTTGCAGAAGCAAACACGACTGTATTTTCACCATAAAAACTAACTCCAAAATCTGAATATTTCGTATTTACAACACTGTTTTTAATTTTATATTTAAGATCTTGAGCATTTGTAAATGCTATAGCGAACAGTATAATTATAAGGGTAATTTTTTTCATTTCTTGTTTTTTAAATTAAAAGAATCTTGGACTCTTAAGGTTTCTTCTGTTAAAATCAAATAACAACATAATTTCGTGTGAACCTGAATTATAATCTCCAAAATTAGAGGTGGTATAATCATAAGCATATCCAATTCTAAAATCTTCATTTATATTAAATCCAACCATAGCACTAATAGAATCATCAAATCTATATGATAAACCTATTTCAAATTTTTCATTAAATAATAAATTTCCAGAAATATCTACAGATATAGGAGCTCCTGACGTTGCCTTTATCATTGTTGAAGGTTTCAACTTTAAATTTTCGCTTAAGTCAAACACATATCCCGAAGTTAAAAAATAATGCATTTTCTCCGTCGCAGAACTTACAACACCTCCACCTTTCTCAAGATGTCTTGTTTCCAAAAAATTTGGAGCTGAAAACCCTAAATAAAATTTATTAGTATAATAATAAAGACCTGCACCAAAATTTGGTGAAGTCTTATGAATAGGAATATTTAATGGATCCGAATCGTTTGTTATTAAATTTCTAACATCTAAAAAAGATATTCCTCCTTTTAATCCAAAAGCCAATCTGCCTTCATCTGAAGTTATAATTGTATAAGAAAAATCTACATAAATATTATTTTCTTTTACAGGCCCTATTTCATCGTTTATTATAGATAATCCTAATCCTACGGCTTTGCCAACAGGCGAATGTAGTGATAGGGTGAATGTTTTTGGAGCACCATCAAGTCCAACCCATTGCGTTCTTCCTAACAAACCTAAACTAGTAATCCCTTTTGAGCCAGCATAGGCGGGGTTTATCACATTCATATTATACATGTACTGTGTGTATTGTGCATCTTGTTGACCGAACACAGTAGTAATAGATAATAAGGTTAAAATCCCTAATATTATTTTTATTTTTTTCATAAATTCTACTTAAAATTTTATTAAAAAATGATTTATTTTAACCATCACTCTTCAAAATTTAATTTTTTATTTTCTTAAATAAATCCAACCTGTTTGAGGTTTTCTTTTATTATTATTATTAAAATATATAGTATAAAAATAAGTGCCAACTGGAAGTTCTTTATTGCTAAAATTCCATCTACCGTCTGAAAAACCATTCCACCATAATGGTATCGAATTTGGATTTCCATCATGCTTATATTTATACACTATATTACCATACCTGTTTACAATTTCCATACTAAAGTTTGGATAGATAACTTGTAAATACCTAATTTCAAATAAATCATTAATACCATCCCCATTAGGTGTAAATTCTTCTGGAAAGGTAACCATTGCAACAGGTACCGTAGTAATTTCATCTTGATCATTTTCAGATGCATCTCCATTCCCTGGAATAGAATTTGGATCCGCTTGATTGGCAGAATACACCTCTGCAATATTTGTATAATCACCAGATGCATTAACCATTGCCCTAATTGTTAATGTTTCATTTGCACCATTGCCAACTATACCAACATTCCATATTCCTGTAGTACTATCATAATCACCTAATGAAGCCGTGTAACTTATAAATGAATATCCAGATGTTAATTGATCTATTACAGAAACTCCAGTTGCATCATTAGGTCCATCATTTGAAAGTGTTATTGTAAATTCAATATTTTCACCCACATTAGGAGTTATATTATCAACCGTTTTAACCATTGATAAATCAGACATATCTTCAATTATTGTTATGGCAACTATTCCTGTATCACATGCACCCTCATTATCACAAACCGAATATTCAAACGTATCAGTACCACTAAAATTAAGATTTGGTGTATATGTAATTTCTCCTGTTGTAGTATTCACACTCAGCGTACCATTTGCTGGAGGTGTTACTACCGTTACACTTGTTGGATCAACTGTTCCATCTATATCTGTATCATTGTTAATAACCGCTATCACAACAGGAATATCTTCATTGGTGCTTGCTGTATCGTCCACTGCCACAGGAGCATCATTTACTGGATTTACCGTTACCGTTACTGTAGCCGTATCGCTTCCGCCATTGCCATCGCTTATCGTATAATCAAAACTTGCTGGTCCGTTGTAATTTGCATCTGGAGTAAAAGTTACCGTGCCATCGCCATTTAATACGATCGTCCCATTTGTTGGATTGCTTACGCCCGTAATCGTTAAGGTATCTCCATCTAAATCCGTATCGTTTGGATCTACAATATCTGCATTGCTTAACGTTACTGCCGTATCTTCATTTGTACTTGCCGTATCATCTACCGCTACTGGAGCATCATTTACTGGATTTACCGTTACATTTACTGTCGCTGTGTCTGTTCCGCCATTACCATCACTAATCGTATAATCAAAACTTGCTGGTCCGTTATAATTCGCATCTGGAGTAAAAGTTACCGTGCCATCGCCATTTAATACGATCGTCCCATTTGTTGGATTGCTTACGCCTGTAATCGTTAAGGTATCTCCATCTAAATCCGTATCGTTTGGATCTACAATATCTGCATTGCTTAACGTTACTGCCGTATCTTCATTTGTACTTGCCGTATCATCTACCGCTACTGGAGCTGTATTTGATACCGTTAGTAACGCTGAATTAGAAATTTGATCTGAATCACAAACATAAGCAGGAGTAGAAATAACTACTCTATATAAATTACCATCTAAAGAATGATTGTTAATTGCAATCGTTAATGAAGAAGTCGTTACATTACTATAATTACCTCCGTTTATTAAATTAGTCCAAGAACCAACTCCATTCACTTGTTCTTGCCATTGGTATTGTTCTGCTGTACCAGTTCCCGAAGTGGTTACTACAACGTTAAAAGTTACATCATTTACTGGTATTGCTGTTGCATCAACTGGTTGTGTTGTTATTCCTGTAACAGCTACACTAGCTTGCAAATAATCATCCGTTCCATTTAAATCGTTATCTGAAGGTAATGTATTATATGTAGCTCCTGTTATACCTGCTGCTATTACAAGTCCATTCGCATCAACAGCAGGGAGTCCAAGTCCGTATTGCCCATCTGCGTCTGCATCAGTACCTGAGCCATAAACTTCATCTACATCCATACATCCATCATTATCAGAATCTGTATCTAAATGATTTGGTAAAGAATCTGCATCTGCACTTGCTTCATACACATCTGGCACTCCATCACTATTTGCATCCGTATAATCAGTTGTTGAACCGTCTGGGGTGTATGCCCCTGACACACCAAAATCATCTGAAGTATCTAAATAATTAGGCAATCCATCACCATCTGCATCTCCATTAGGATCGTTTCCCCCAGCTTCTACCACATCTAATATGCCATCATTATCATCATCTAAATCCATATCATCTGTAACTCCGTCATTATCATTATCTCCAAGACATACCGCATAAAGTGGTGTTCCTATTGGAAAGTCATTATCATTCATATCAAAATCCTTCAAATAGCCATTATTAGCATAATTATCAAATTCAATAACTGATACATCGTTAAATTCATACATTACCCTACTTGTAGGTCCATTTGATTCATTTTGAGTGCCAACTGCATTTAAATCGGGTGGCGTATTGTCAATTAATAAATTTGTGGGAATAGCAGTTGCACTGAAACGAACATTTGCACCACAATCGGTTGCTAAAGCTTCATTATTTGGACCGTCAATATCATTAATTACAAACCTAAAATCATTTACTGGAATAGGGGTAACGCCATCTGCTTGCAAAAACGAATACCTAATACGACTGTAGTTATTAGGAATTCCAGAGGTTGCGGAAGAAATTCTATATCTAATATTATCTCCACTTTGGGTAAAATTACCAACTGCTGGACCTGCAATTCTTTCAGCTCTAATATATGCCAATGATGGAATTGTTGGGGAGGTAACATTAAAAAGAGTATTATCTGTACCGCTTCCAGATGCAACACCTGTAACGGTAACTAGTTCATAATTTTGAGCTATTAGTTTTCCGTTAGTGAAAAAAGTTGCTATTAAAATTGAAAACACTAATAAATAGTGATTAAATTTTACCTTGGAATTTTTTTTTGAGTAATTGTTTTCCATTACATATAATTGATTAATTTTTATTCTTTCTATATTTATCTCTTAATTAATTCTGCAAAAGTACCCAATAATAAATGTCAGACTATCGTTGCATAAGGTTTTTCATAAGTTGTTTAGCTTTTTTCACTAAATGCATACTTCTCTTTTAGGTATTTATAGTTCTTTCTAGACAAAGGGATACTCTCTTTACATTTATCAACTATTAATACTGCTTTTTGTGAATTGCCTTCAATTTTTTTTATCATATTTAAATTTATTATATAAGATCTATGACATTGAAACAGTTTATTATGTTCAATTATATCTTTAGCAACATTATTTAAACTATTTCTAATAATTTTTACTTCAACTTTATTGTCTTCATTTAGCAAAACAATTTTAATATAGTGACCTATAGATTTTATAAATAATAGGCTCTCTAAATCTATTTTAACAACTTCTTCTTTGTTTTTCCCATAAATAAGAACTTGTTCCTTTTTAGAATTAACTTTTAATTTATTAAATAAGATTTGATTATTTTCTGAAAAATTTAGATTAAGAAAAAATATAAATCTTGAGAAAAAATAGATTATAACTCCAATCGGTATAATATAAAATAGACCTACACTAAATAAGTTAACTGATGAAGAAATCTCATTTTGATATATAAAATGGACAGCATAATAAGCCCAAGATAGATATATTAATGTGTTTAAAATAAAAGCCTTAGCATACCTAATAATATCTTTCTTAAATGTCCAACTTTTTAAATTGATTTTTTTATAAGTTAATATATTGTAAACCCAACTAAAAAAACTAAAGATGAAAGCTGTAATAAATGAAACTTGTGATAAAGATTTAAGCGAGAGGTCAATTATTACATACGGCTTAAAAATAAAAACAAATAAGAATATAAATATAAACTCTAAAATTGAATCCTTAACAATAAATCCAAATTTAATGCTTACTGGACAAATTGAATTTAAAAAAAGGTGTAATTTATTTTTATATGAACCCAAAAATTCTTTTGTTTAGTAATTTTTTTAGTTAATCTAAGTTAATTTTAAATTAGTTTGTAATAAAAAATTAATCAATTCAAAAATTGTTAAATTTATTTATAACTAATAGGAGTCAGGGCAAACTCACACTTTTTCTTTGATAAAAGCTAGATAATCAGTTGATTTATAGTTGTCAAAGTTATTAATTATTTGTATATTATACTGATAATCAATAATTTACACCAATGACATCAAGTAGT
>NZ_JAKIUR010000047.1 GCF_021647475.1 Lutibacter sp. | reverse complement strand
AACAAAATTTACTTGATTTTAGATAATTTGAGGGTTCATCACAGTAAACTTGTAAAGCAATGGGAAGAAGAAAATAATGAAAAGATTCGATTGTTTTATCTCCCATCCTATTCACCTGAAAGAAATCTAGATGAATATCTTAATTGCGACTTAAAATTAGGTCTAATAGACAAAAAGTAGGCTCTATTTTTCATCGTTTTTTGTATTCCGATTTTCCTTTTTCTATCTTTGATTTATCGAACAAAACAACGATAGGCTCTGCTGGAGAGCAACCAATCAAGGAATAGTTTTGATGTCCGACAAAAATGTCAAAAAAGGGAGTGCTTTTGTGTACTCCTTTTTTGATATTTTTAGAGGACTTTATGCCTTTAAAAACTCATCAATAAATTTGCGTTTTCTTTCCTCTGATAATCCATTGTGATTACGTAATTTATTCTTTAAATCTGAAAAATGACCATCTATTGCATTAGTAGTATTTGGTATATTTAATTCCATATAATCATACCAAGTAAAAAGCCATTTTAAGTTAGTTTTTAGGCTTCTGTAAGCACTTCTTAATCGCTTATGCGTATAGTAACTTTTCCCTGTTTCTGGATTAGAAGTTCTTTCGTTTAATAATGATTTCCATTTAATAAACCAAAGTTCTAATCCTCCTTCAAAAGATTCTTTATCTGTCATTTTCATCATTGCAATAAGTTCCTTTAACTCAATAGATGCAGGTAGTTTTGGTTTTTTTGTAATATATCTTCTAATTATTACTGCTTGATGGAACTGGCACATCTGAATAGGAATATCACCAAACAAATTGAATAATCCTCTACGACCATCACAAACAATTGCAAGAACCTCGAAACCTCTTTTTTTTAACTTATTTACTCCTTGTAAGTAAAGTGCGTTTGTTTCGCTTTTTACATCATATTTTAGGAGATTTTCTCTCGTGTAAGAATCTTTAAAAAGCATCACTCCAAAACTTCTTCCCCAATATGTTGTATCCATTAAAATAATCACTTTTCTTGGCTCTTTTTTAGGAATTAAAACCTTGTGTAAATCTATTTTTCGTTGGATTGTTCGTTTAGAGCAATTATACTTTTTTGCAAGTTGTGCATAGGTCTGTTTTCCTTTGGAGTATTCAGCCCAAAGTGTGCTATATTTATGCAATCTCCTCCTAAAAATTGCTTTTTACAGATATAACATTTGTACATCTGTTTTCCATTACGAACTCCATTTTTCTTTGTTATGGTACTACCACAATAAAAGCACTTTTTTTATTCAAAACCTTTGATTTAATGTTAGACCAACAAAGATAAGGCTTACAGATGTTTCTAGCCTACTTTTTGTCTATTACGCCGAAAATTCATTTTCATTGCCCATACACATGATTTTATGAGCTCCTTTTGCTTCTTTTTCCCATTTCTCTAAAACTACTTTATTTGATTTTACAATAGGTATTATTTTAGTGTTATTTGATTCTCTTTTTGCCCAATAATCCATAGATGGCACATACCATTCATCAGCATGGTACAAACTTAAATGAATATCTGTTGTTGCACTTTCATTAATTATAGCAGATAATACCGTATTATCAATTACTGAAGAATGTAAAATAGTATCGCCACCTAAAACCAAGCCTCCGTTATATGCTATAATTGGTGTGTTTACATTATTAAATTGATGTTGTAAGTGTCGTATTGCTTTTGGCATACGAGAAGAAATAAGTACAAAAGGAATATCCGTTATTCGTTGAACTTCGCTAATGGTAAGTTCCGATAATTCTCTATCTTTATTTAAAAGTGTACCGTCAATATCGGTACAAATTAATTTATAATCCATTCACATAATTATCTTAAGATTGCAAAAGTAAGCAATCTGTAATTAGCTTTTTCACAAATCCTTCAATCCTAAAAAGTATTTTTTTTTACCAAAATTATTTATAAAAACAAATCACTTACCTTTGCCGCTTTTAAAAACACTACATGAAATTTACAGACCTAGGAATTATTGAGCCTATACTTAAAGCATTAGCAGATGAAGGTTATACACATCCAACACCAATACAAGAACAATCTATTCCAATATTATTAGCTAGAAAAGATTTGTTAGGAGTAGCTCAAACAGGAACTGGTAAAACAGCAGCCTTTACTATTCCTATCTTACAACACTTATACCAAAGCAAAAATGATTATAAAGGAAAGCGAAAAATAAAATCTTTAATTGTTACACCAACAAGAGAATTGGCAATTCAAATTGCTGAGAGTATTACGGTTTATGGTAAATATACCGGACTTAAAAACGTGGTGGTTTTTGGTGGTGTAAAACAAGGAACGCAAACAAATCAATTGCGAGGAGGTACTGATATTTTGGTGGCAACTCCTGGGCGTTTACTCGATTTAATTTCTCAAGGATTTATCACTTTAAGAGATGTAAAATATTTTGTTTTGGATGAAGCGGATCAAATGTTAGATATGGGTTTTATTCATGACATCAAAAAAATAATTGCAAAATTACCTGCAAAAAGGCAATCTCTTTTCTTTTCTGCAACCATGCCTGCTGCCATTGTTAATTTATCTGGCGAAATATTGGGAAATCCTAAAAAAGTAAGCATAACTCCAAAACAAGCAACTGCCGAAAAAGTAGAGCAAGCTGTTTATTTTGTGAGTAAGCCTAATAAATCTAAATTACTAATTTATTTATTAGAAAAAAATCCAGAAGCTTCTGTATTAATTTTCTCACGCACCAAACACGGAGCCGATAAAATTGTACGTATTTTAGGGAAAGCTAATATAAAAGCTGCGGCAATTCATGGAAATAAATCTCAAGGTGCAAGGCAACGAGCATTAGGTAATTTTAAAGATGGAAAGTTAACTATTTTAATTGCAACAGATATTGCTGCTCGTGGTATTGATGTTGAAGAATTATCGTTAGTTGTTAATTATGATTTGCCAAATATTTCTGAAACGTATGTGCATAGAATTGGTAGAACAGGACGAGCAAAAGCTAGTGGCAAAGCTTTATCTTTTTGTAATACTGAAGAAAAAGCATATTTAAAAGATATTCAAAAATTAATTAATCAAAAAATTCCTGTAATAACGGAACATCCTTTTCCTTTGGATGAAAATGAAGAAATTCCGCAACCTAAAAAACAGTCTAATAACCGACGAAAGAAAGCAAAACGTCATGTTGGGCATACTTCCAAAGAAAGTGAAAGTAACCACAAACAAAAAAACAGAAAAACTTATGCTAAAAAACGACGTTATTAATTTTAAATAATACTGTAATTTTACTAAATTTATAAAATAAATATATTTAAAAAATTAAACGAATTTGGTAGGTTTCCTATAGAATATAGTCAAGAGTTAGATTCAGATATTGAAAAACTTTTAAAACTAACTAATTGTATTTAAAATGAAATTACTAAATAATATATATTGATTGTCCGTAATTAATCATAAAATGTTCGTCACCCTGAACCTGCCTGCCGGACAGGCAGGTTCAGCATGCCGTATAAATATAAAATATGACACAAAACGGATATACATTAATATATTTTTAAAAAACAAAGTTCTAAAAAATGAAATACTTATTCCCTTTAAATAAATTGAATTTTAACATTTATAAAATATCCATAAAAAATAAAATTATGGTGTTAGTAGGTTTATTAATAATTAGCTGTCAAACACAAAATGTTGTAAATAAAGATAAAAAATATTCAAAAAATCAATTTCAAAAAAACATAAGAGACTATGATATACAAGCTGTGCTTTGGCAACAATTAGCAGCTGAACATAGAGCGTTATCTTACCAAGCGTTTAATTTAGCAAAACTTCGATTAGATACATATCTTACTAAAAAAAAATCAACTAACAAACCTTTAGCAATAATTACGGATATTGATGAAACTATTTTTGATAATAGTCCTTTCAACGCTAAAATGATTAAATCTAATACCAATTATACTAAAAAAAATTGGGCTGCTTGGGTAAAATTAGAAAAAGCAACTCCAATTCCAGGTTCATTAAAATTTTTATTATATGCTGCTTCAAAAGGTGTTGAAATCTATTATATTTCCAATAGATCTTCAAATCACACAAAAGAAACGGTAAGTAATCTTAAACAAATCGGATTTCCTATTACTGACAAAAAACATATTCTTCTAAAAGATTCTATAAGCGGAAAAGAAACTAGAAGACAAATAGTTTATAAAACTAAAAATGTTATTATGCTTCTTGGAGATAACCTTTCTGATTTTTCCGATTTATTTGATAATAAATCGACAATAATAAGAAATAAACTTGTGGATAGTTTACACTTAAAATTTGGGAATAAATTTATTGTTTTACCAAATCCTATGTATGGAGATTGGGAAACAAAAGGAATATATGAAGGTAGATACAATTTAAATTCTTATCAAAAAGACTCTATTAGAAAAGCTAAATTAATAGCTTATTAATTCAATTTAAAACACTTTTTAAATACATGAATTTAATTTTAATTGTTTTAAAAAATCCTACTATAAAATAAAGCTTAAAATTTTTATTAAAAATTCCTTGGACAATAGAGAAAGCAGAAAAATATCATTTAAAATCTATTAAAAAAATAACACAGCAAACCTCTTTTCATAAACTTAAAAGAACAATTATTAATTAGTATATTTACAAAAAACACCAATTATATTTATATGAAAAAACTATCACTTATTCTTGTTTTATTGATTTTTCAGTTTAGCTTTTCGCAAAATAAAAGTCATAGAGGCTATAAAGTTAAAGTTGGTGAACAAGCTCCACAATTATCATTTACCTTATTAAATGGTACAAAAATGACCAATGAAACTTTAAAAGGGAAAGTTGTGGTATTACAATTTACAGCTTCTTGGTGTAGTGTTTGTAGAAAAGAAATGCCTCATTTAGAAAAAGAAGTTTGGCAACGTTTTAAAAACCAAGATTTTATTTTAATTGGTATGGATTTAAAGGAAGATGTCAATAAAGTAAAACATTTTAAAGAACAAATGAAAGTTACTTATCCATTTGCCATAGACAAAGATGGTTCTCTTTTTGAAAAATTCACTTTGCCAAATTCAGGAGTTACGCGAAATATTGTTTTAGATAAAACAGGAAAAATTATTTTTCTATCACGTTTATATGAACCAAAAGAATTTAATGAGATGGTTAAAATTATTGATCTTGAACTAAAAAAAAGTTAAGAATTTTACTTTTATAATTACCAATATATTTATGGAACCAAAACAGAATAACGAGCAACCTAACAATCCATTACACGGAGTTAAATTAGCAGATATTGTTCAATATTTAGAAGAAACTTACGGCTGGGAAGAACTCGGATTTACCATGAATATTAATTGTTTTAAAAACAACCCTACCGTAAAATCAAGTTTAAAATTTTTAAGAAGAACGCCTTGGGCTAGAGCCAAAGTTGAGCAATTTTATTTAAAATCTATTAAAAAATAAAACGCCGTTAATACTTAAATATCATTAAAAAAAATACTTGTAAATAAATGTATCTTTACAAAATCTTGTTTTAAACAACAGCTATGCAATTTAAAGACTTACAGCTAAATAAACCTATTTTAAAAGCAATTTCAGCAATGAAATATGAAATTGCTTCACCTGTTCAAGAGCAAACCATTCCTTTAGTTCTCGCTAAAAAAGACGTAATTGTTTCGTCTCAAACTGGAACAGGAAAAACAGCCGCTTTTGCCTTACCAATTTTACAATTATTATTTGACAAACAAGATGCCGGAAAAAAAGCAAAAAAAATAAGAGCTTTGGTGGTTAGTCCAACTCGAGAATTAGCCATACAAATTGAAGAAAATTTCAAATTATTTAGCAAATACACCAATTTAAAAACTACTGTTATTTATGGTGGAACATCCATTGAACCACAAAAAGAAATACTAAAAAAAGGAGTAGATATTTTAATTGCTACACCTGGTAGATTACTTGATTTGCACAAACAAGATTGCATCAATTTAGATTATATTGAAACCTTGGTTTTAGATGAAGCAGACTTAATGTTAGACATGGGTTTTATTAATGATGTTAAAAAAATTGAACGTTTGTGCACCAAAGAAAAGCAAATACTGTTATTTTCTGCAACAATACCATCAAAAGTTGCTGAACTGGCAAATACCATATTAAAAAATCCAGAAACTATAAATATTACTCCTAATACTTCGGCAGCAGAAAGTGTTAATCAAAGCTTGTATTATGTTGCCAAAACTAAAAAAATTGAATTGTGTTTACATATTTTAAGAAATATCATAAAAGGAGATATATTAATTTTTAGACGCACCAAATTTGGAGTTGATAAATTGGAAAAAGCACTTTCAAAAAACGGATACAACGTTGCCAGTATTCATGGCGATAAAACTCAAACCAATAGAGAAAAAGCACTTAATAAACTGAAAAACAAACAAGTAAATATATTAATTGCGACTGATGTTGCTTCCCGAGGAATTGATATTAATAATTTGGATGCAGTTATAAATTTTGACATTCCAAATATTCCTGAAACTTATGTCCACAGAATTGGTAGAACTGGTAGAGCAGGAAATGTTGGAAATTCCTATTCTTTTTGTGCTGCTGATGAAAAACTATACATTATTAGTATTGAAAAGTTAATAGGAAATAAAATTCCAGTTGCAGATGACAATCCGTTTCCGTTGGATCCAAATGCAAAACCAGAAGTTTACTACGACAAACAAAAAAGCAATACTAAAAAAGGTAGAAAATCTGCCGCTTCTAAAAAAAATAAAAAGCGTTGGTATTAACTATGCATCATACTGAAATTGTTAAGCCTTCAAACTAAATTTTATTATTATAATAAGTTGTAAGTAATCCTCTTACTAAAAAAATTCCATTAAATATTTTAGTTAGCGAAGGTGAAATGAAAGAGAAAAAACAATATAAATAACTGATAATCAACAAATAATTTCAGCCTTAGTTGGACTTTAAATATAGATAAAACTTAAATAAATAACAATGAATTTAGTAAACAAAACTCAAGAAGGATTACTTTCAGATCCTACACCATTTGTTGAATACTTGACTTTAGAATTAAAGCAGGATAAATATGAAGTAAAAACAATTTCAGCTATATTAAATGAATTTTCAAAAATATCGAAATCTATTGGTCAAAAAGATACAACAGCTATAATGCAAATTACCATTGGATTTTCATCTAAAGGATGGTCTTCTTTATTTCCTAATAAACCAATGCCAGAAGAATTACACCCTTTTATTGAGCTTAGGTCAGAAGATAGACATTTTCCTTCAACTCCCGGAGATATATTTATAATGGTAAAATCTATGCGAATGGATTTAAATTACCAAGCAGCAAAATATATTCTTTCTACATTTAAACCAATAGCAAATGCAATTCAAGATATTCAAGGGTATAAATATTTGGACGATAGGGATTTCATTGATTTTGTAGATGGAACAGAAAACCCAAAAAGTATTGAGCGATCTGAGGCTGTAATTATAGACTACGGACCTTATCTTGGGGGAAGTTATCTTATTGTTCAACAATATTTTGATAAACAAGAAAAATGGGATTCACTCACCACCGAATATCAGGAAGGAGTAATAGGGAGAACAAAAATGGATGATATTGAAATTGCAGAAAACAAAAAGAAGCCTTATGCCCATAACGTAAAATCTAAAGTAGAAATTGACGGGGTAGAAATTAAAATGTTGAGACAAAATAGACCTTTTGGTAATGCAATGGAGCACGGTACTATGTTTATTGGTTTTGCAAAGGCTGCAAGTGTAATTGAAACATCACTAAAACAAATGATAGAGTCAGGAGAAAAAGGACATCACGATAAATTATTGGATTTTGTAACTGCAAAAACAGGAACTCTGTATTTTATTCCACCACAAAAATTTTTGGATGAAATGAGTGTTTAATCTATTTTAAAAAATTATAGAAGATTAATTCTTCCATTATTAAGCATAAAATAAATTATTTTCATCGTATATCTAAATTGTTTAGAAATGTAAAATTACTTACAACAATTTGTATAGTTAATTGCACAAATCACTAAATCCAAAGTTGGTTTTTTTAGATTAAGTTTGGCACATAACTCAAAGTCTAGTAATTTTATCACGTAACTAACCATACAAGTAGCTGTTGGCATTCATTAAAAAACCAAATAAAATGAGAACTATAAATTATCTAATATTGATATCCTTATTCATTATAAGTTGTGGAAATAAACCTCAATATAATGACCCAATTCCACAACACGATACTTTTAAAATAGAATCAAAACAAGTCGGAGAGACACGAATAATAAATGTTTGGACACCACCAATGTACAAAAATAGTACCGAATCATTTCCTGTTTTATATATGCCTGATGGAGGAATAAAAGAAGATTTTCCTCATATTGCAAATACTATCGCAAAACTTGTTAAAGAAAAAAGTATTCCTCCAATTATCCTTGTTGGAATTGAAAATACCGAAAGAGGACGAGATTTAACAGGTTATTCTGAAACAAAAGAAGATGAAGAATATTGTCCTCTAACAGATGGAGCAAAAAACTTTCGAGCATTTATTACTCAAGAATTAATCCCAGAAATAAACAGCAAATACAGAACTTTAAATAAAAAAGGAATTATAGGAGAATCCTTGGCAGGACTTTTTGTAATGGAAACCTTTATGCAACATCCCAAATCATTTGATTTTTACATTGCAATGGATCCTTCAATATGGTGGAATAATCATTATATAGTTCGAAATGCAAATACTGCTTTGGCAAACTTCCCTGACAAAGAAATTAGACTTTGGTTTGCCGGTTCAAGTATTGAAAAACATAAATACTCTATTGCACAATACACAAATCAATTGGCGAAAATTTTAGAAAGTAATGCACCAAAAAAATTAAAATGGAAATATTCTTATGAACCCAAAGAAAAACATAACACAATATTTAGAGCCACAAAAGAAAAGGCTTTAAAATGGATGTTAAAAGAATAAAACAAAATACCAATAATAGCTATAGTTAATATGGATTTTGGTGCTTAACCTAAGGTGAAGTGCCTTAAACAAAATCTATAAAATATTCAATTTTACTTGTCTATTAATTATTCCACTCTCTTTGTTCATCATCATTTAAAAAAGTCCAAGCAACAATTCTAGTGATTTTATTACCTTGATGCATTGGAATAGTTTTAATTTTAGTTGCACCTAATTTTTGTAGGGAATCATACATTCCCTGAACATTTTCTTTTTTAGAAACCAAGGTACTATACCAAAAACATTGTGTTTTAAATTGAGAACTTTCGTACAAATACGTATGAATAAATGCTTTTTCTCCTCCTTTATACCATAATTCTTGTTGTTTTCCGCTAAAATTTCTGGTTGAATAATTGTTATTTTCCAAGCCTTTTAATTTTCTAGCATTAGCTTGCATAGCATCTTCTTGCGATTTGTAAAAAGGCGGATTACAAATTGTTGCAGAAAATTTATCTGTTTCATTTAAAATACCTGTAAAAATATGTGTTGAATCTTTTTGTTGTTTAAGTTTTATAGAATCCGTTAAGTCGTTCTTTTTAATAATCTTTGTTGCTCTATCTAACGATTTTTTATCAATATCAGTTCCTAAAAAGTGCCAACCATAAACTGCATTTCCCAATAATGGATAAATACAATTTGCCCCAATACCAACATCTATAATTTTAGCATTTTTATTGATTCCAGATGAAGTTAACAAATCGGCTAAATAATGAATATAATCTACACGTCCTGGTATTGGTGGGCATAAATTATCATCAGGGAAATCCCAAAAAGTAATGTTATAATACTTAAATAATAAAGCTGTGTTTATTGCTTTTACTGCTTTTGAGTTTGCAAAATCAATGGTACTAGTTCCGTAATTATTTACAAATACAAATTCTTGAAGCTGTGGATAAACTTCACATAATTCAAGGAATTGATACCCTTTTTGATGTAAATTATTTGGATGTAATTTTTCAGTTGAATTATCAGATCTGCTCATAAATTTTGCTATTTTTCAAAGGTATTCAATTTTAGTGAATGTTAAAATATATTTAAAAAATGAACGTTCATTCGTTTTGTGAATATTTTTATATATATTTGCATTATTATTTATAAAAGTAAATTGGTATTTAAAATAAGTTAGATGGCAAAACGAGTTAAAAGTAACGAAAAACGTACGGCATTATTAAATGCAACGCTAAGTTTAATAAATAACAATGGGTTTCATGATGCTCCAATGTCAAAAATCGCAAAATTGGCAGATATCTCTCCAGCTACCATTTATATTTATTTTGAATGCAAACAAGATTTAATTAATCAATTATATTTAGAAGTAAAGGCAGCATTTAGCAAGCATGCTTTTTTAAATTTTACTAAAGAATTACCAGTAAAAAAGGGATTTGAAAACATCTGGTATCAAATAGCTGATTTTAAATTAACCCATGTTGAAGAATCGAATTTTTTGTCATTATGTGACAATGCACCTATGGTAGATGATCATATTCTTAAAAAAGGATTGAAACATTTACAACCACTTTTAATACTTTGGGAACGAGGTCAAAAAGAAGGAATTATCAAACCGATTTCACTTTATATTTTGTATGCATTTACCATTTATCCATTGGCGTTTTTAACCAATATGAAACAAAAAAAGGCCTGTGAATTTGATAAAATAAAATTAGATGAAGCTTTTCTTGTGGCTTGGGACAGTATTAAAGTTTAAAAATTTATATCAAAAAAAGAATGAACATTCATTTTATGAATTAAAAATGGGAAAAACAGCAATTATATTAGGGGCTACTGGTTTAACGGGTAATTTATTGCTACAAAAGTTAATTTCAGATGAAAACTACATAAGCATTAAATTATTTTCACGGAAAAAAATGGATGGATTACCTTTAAAAGTACAACAATTTATTGGAAATATTCTTGAATTAGAATCTTTTAAATCAGATTTTACTGGTGATACCGTTTTTTGTTGCATTGGTACAACCTTAAAAAAAACTCCTGATAAAAATATTTATAGGAGTATTGATTTTGGAATTCCAACCAAAGCTGCTCAACTTTCAAAAGAAAATAATATTGAAACATTCATGGCTGTTTCAGCACTTGGAGCAAACTCAAAGAGTTCACTTTTTTATAATAAACTAAAAGGAGAAATGGAAGAAAAAGTGTTAAGCTTTAACATTAAAAACACTTACATTTTACAACCATCCTATATAAAAGGTAACCGAAATGAAAATAGATCAATGGAACGAGTATTTGATGTTATATTCCCTTTAATAAACCTTTTTCTTATAGGAAAACTAAAAAAATACAAAACCATTAAAGCAACTACAATTGCTGAAGCTATGTACAATTTAGCTTCCCTAAAACCGATCATCAAAAAAATTGAATCCGACCAAATAAAAAAATATGCAATAACTAAAAATTAGAAATTAAAATTATGGAATTATTAGATAAATTAAATTGGAGATACGCAGCAAAAGCAATGAATAAAAAAGAAGTATCTCAAGAAAAAATTGATAGAATTATTGAAGCTGCAAGATTGGCTCCAACATCAAGTGGCTTACAACCTTTTGAAATTTTTGTGATTAAAAATCAAAAGATAAAAGAAGAAATTAGACCTATTGCTTGGAATCAATCCGTAATTACAGATTGTTCTCATTTATTGGTTTTTGCTGCTTGGGATACCTACACCAAAGATCGAATTAATAAAATGTTTGACTTGACTAATGAAATTAGAGGCTTTAAAAATGAAGGTTGGGAAAATTACCGTAAAATGTTATTGGGTATATACCCTCAAAAAGATGCAGAAGAAAACTTTAACCATGCCGCAAAACAAGCCTATATAGCTTTTAGTGCTTCCATTATTGCAGCTGCTTTTGAAGAAGTAGATAGCACACCCATTGAAGGTTTTGAGCCTGCTGCATTAGATAAAATTTTAGGGCTTCAAAAAAAAGGATTGAGAAGTTGTGTAATGTTAGCCATTGGTTATCGTGATACCGAAAATGATTGGTTGGTAAACTTTAAAAAAGTAAGAAAAAGTACAGAAGATTTAGTTACAATAATTGAATAAAAATAGATATTATGAACAATTTTCAATATAAAAATCCGACTAAAATATTGTTTGGAAAAGGACAAATAGAAAATCTTACTACTGAAATTCCGGATAACTCAAAAATTTTACTACTTTATGGAGGTGGAAGCATCAAAAAAAATGGCGTTTATGACCAAGTTAAAAAAGCACTTTCAAAATTTAATATTGTTGAATTTGGTGGAATTCCAGCAAATCCAGAATATGAAATATTATTAAAAGCGTTAAAGGTAATTAAAGCGGAAAATATTACTTTTTTACTCGCCGTTGGTGGAGGTTCTGTAATTGATGGAACCAAATTTTTATCGGCTGCTACTTTATTTGAAGGAGAAACTCCTTGGGATATTTTATCAAAAAACATTAGGACTTTAAAAGGAATGCCTTTTGGAACAGTACTTACGTTACCTGCTACAGGTTCTGAAATGAATTCTGGAGCGGTAATCACACGCAGAGAAACCAAAGAAAAATTCGCTATGGGAGGTCCTGGATTATTCCCTCAATTTTCGATTTTAGATCCTGAAGTTGTAAAATCTATTCCTCAACGTCAAATTGCAAACGGACTGGCAGATTCTTTTACACACGTTTTAGAACAATATATGACCTATTCTGTAAATGGATTATTACAAGATCGTTTTGCCGAAAGTATTTTACAAACCATTATTGAAGTTGCTCCAGCTATTTTGAAAAATCCTGCAGATTATGATGCTGCGGCAACCTTTATGTGGAGTTGTACTATGGCTTTAAATGGTTTAATTCAGCAAGGCGTACCATCCGATTGGGCAATACATATGATTGGTCACGAATTAACTGCTTTGTATGGAATTGACCATGCACGTACATTAGCAATTATTACTGAAAGCCATTACACCTTAAATTTTGAAGATAAAAAAGAAAAATTAGCCCAATATGCTGAACGTGTTTGGAAGGTAACTGATGGAACTTTAGAAGAAAAAGCAAAAGCTGGAATTAAAAAAACAACAACATTTTTTCAATCTTTAGGAATTAAAACAAAACTTTCAGAATACACAACAGATTATAAAGGAACCGCTGAAATTATTTCAAAACGATTTGAAGAACGCGGTTGGAAAGGAATTGGTGAACATGGAAAAGTTACTCCAAAACTTGTTGAAAAAATTGTAGAAATGAGTTATTAAATAATAGCTTACTTTAAAAAAATCCGATTTTAAGCCTTCTGCTTATCATCGGATTTTTTATATCCGTATTTTTAGAATCATTCAAATTAGATAATGATAAAGAAAAGCGTAATTTTTAGTAAATTTGGTAATCGCTATTCAAACAAAATAAATTATGAAATACTTATTTACCTCTTTATTATTAATCTTTTTATTGATTTCTTGTACAAATACAAACAAAACCAATTTAAAAACTATGAAAGAAACATCTGTTACTCCATTTAAACCAGTAATGAGTTTTGAAGATGCACTTTCAAAAGCTGACACCATTTTAAAAACACTTAGCATTGATAAAAAAATTAGCCTTATTGGCGGTCACAACTTCTTTTTTGTAGAAGGAATTAAAAAATACAACATACCTCAATTGTATTTATCTGATGCCACACAAGGAGTTCATATCAGAAAAGAATTACCTGGTCAACTAGAAAAGTCAACAGCTTTTCCTTGTCCAATTTTAATGGCTGCAACTTGGAATCCTTCCTTAACCCAAAAAATTGCTAAATCGGTTGGCGAAGAATGCCGAGCAGGTGGCATTGCGGTACTATTAGCTCCTGGAATGAATATTTACCGAGTTTCACAAAATGGAAGAAATTTTGAATATTTTGGGGAAGATCCTTATTTGACTGCCAGAAATATTGAAAATTATGTGGTTGGTAATCAAAATACTGGAACCATAACAACACTAAAACATTTTTTATGTAATAACAATGAATTTCACCGTAGAAGATCTAATGTAATTGTAGATGAACGAACGATACGTGAAATTTATACGCCAGCATTTCAGGCTGGTATTGATGCAGGTGCTTTAGCAGTAATGACTTCTTACAACCTTATAAATGGAGAATTTGCAGGCGAAAGTAAATACGTAATTAATGATTTACTTCGTGGTCAGTTAGGTTTTAAAGGTCTTGTAATGAGTGATTGGTGGTCTGTTTGGAATCCTGTAAAAACAATGACTTCTGGAATGGATTTAGAAATGCCTGGAGATGCACATATTGATAATCCAGATTTATTAGCCATGGGAGATGTTTACGTTAGATCAAACGCAAAAAGATTATTAAAAGAAAAAAAAGTGTCAGAAGCTAACATAAATAGAATGGCACAACATGTTATTGCTCTTTCTTTAGAAATGGGATTAGACAAACGTAAAATTAAAGATGAAAGTTATTTATCAAAATATCCCGAACACGAAAAAGTTGCATTACAAACCGCCAAAGAAGGAATTGTTTTATTAAAAAACAATCAGGTTTTACCCATTTCAAAAGATAAAAAAGTTTTAATAACAGGCGATTATGTTGAAACGCTAGCACGCGGTTTAGGTTCTGCTGAAGTTGAAGGTTTTAATATTATCACTATGTTAGATGCATTTAAAACTGAATTTGGTGATAATTTAATGTATCGTAAAAACCCAACAAATGAAGAACTAGCGAAAGCTGATGTAGTAATAGTAAGTGTTGGGACTTTAGATAGCGAAAGTTGGGATAAACCTTTTGCATTACCAAAAAAAACTGACAATAAAATTTTAAACATTGCTACTCAAAATAAAAATACCGTAGTTATAGTTAATTCTGGTAGTGGTGTGAAAATGACTCCTTGGAATGATAAAGTTGCAGGAATTATCTACTCTTGGTACGTTGGCCAAAACGGAAATACAGCATTAGCTCAAATAGTTTCAGGAAAAGTAAATCCTTCTGGGAAATTACCTATTACCATCGAAAAACAATTCTCTGATTCTCCTGGAGCAAATTATTTACCAAAAGAAGCTAAGTTATACACTTCCTGGAATCCTGATATGGATATGAAATATCCACAATTAGACATAAAATACAAAGAAGGTGTTTTAGTTGGATATAGATGGTATGAAACCAAAAAAATTAGACCTTTATATGCATTTGGCTATGGCTTATCTTATACTACATTTTCTTTTTCTAATTTGAAATTATCCTCAAAAGAAGTTCACGGAGATCAAAATATAAAAGTAAATTTTACAGTTACAAATACTGGGAATATAGATGGTGCAGAAGTATCACAATTATATGTTCAAGATGTTGAATCAAGTGTGGTTAGACCAGTGAAAGAGCTAAAAGGGTTTAAAAAAGTTTTCTTAAAGAAAGGAGAAAGTGTACAGGTTGAAATGGAATTAACACCACATGACTTATCTTTTTATGATATTAATTCAAAAAATTGGAAAGCTGAAGACGGACAATTTAATATTTTAGTTGGCAATGCTTCTAACCATATTATTTTGAAGGATAGTTTAATGTATTCAGAAAAATAATAGGTTTCAATATCAAAAAAAAGGGAGAAGTAGCTTATTATTTATTCTATTTTATTGTATTTTATGTAAAGTTTTATTTACATTTGTATAAAAATAATAGCTTATGAACATACAAATATTACCAAATTGGAGCAAAAAAATAAGCTTAATTGTATTTTTTATTAGTTCCGTTATAAGTGGGGGTGACGATTTTATTGATGGCTATATGACAAGCTACACAAAGACATTTCACCAAGGTTCCGATATTTTTAAATCGTATTTTGGAGCAACTACGATACATTTTTTTTCAGTTTTAAGTATCGTTGCACTATTGATTTATATGTTGGCTAAAGAAAAGATAGAGGATGATTATATAAATAAATTGCGTTTAGAATCGTACCAACTAGCATCCATAGTAATTTTAATTATTACCATTCTTTTATATTCTTTTTCAGAAAGTTTAAAATTAACTTTAGATTATTTTATAATCTCATTTATGTATTTTTATCTTATTATATTCTTCATTAAAAAGCGGTTGGACTAATGAAAAATCTGATAAAAGTAGAACGTGCACGGCACAATTTAACTCAAGCAGAGTTAGCAGAAAAATTAGGAGTTTCTAGACAAACTATTCATGCAATTGAAAAGAATAAATTTAATCCTTCAGTAATTTTAGCTATAAAAATGGCTCATTTTTTTGAAGTAACTGTAGAATATTTATTTGATATTGAAGATTAATTTACTTTTTAATCACTATAAAAAAGCTTCCTTAGTTTGAATTAAACATTTTTGAATCATGGTAATAGCTGTATCAATAGTTGCTTTTTTAGTTCTAATAGAAAGTATAGCTATTCGTATTACAAACTTTCCATTTATTTTGGTGGTACTTAAAAAAACATCACCATTTTTATGAATAAATGCTACTAGCTTTTCATTAAAAACATTCTCATCAATTTCTTTTGAAGGATACCAAAAATAACTAATAGTTAAATCGGGTTGAGGTCCTAATTCAAAACCTAGTTCGGTTAATTTATTTCTGAAATATTCTGTAAGTAATAATTTTTCATCAAAACTTGCTTTAAAAGGTTCTAATCCGTGAATTTGTAATGGCAACCACATTCTTAATCCTCTAAAATGTTTTGTTAATTCAGGAGAAACATCCGAAGGATTTATTTGCAAATCTGTTGAAATTGCATCTTGCATATAATCTGCAGTGTAATGATGTGAATGAAAAACAGCCTCTTTATCTTTTATTAAAACTGCTCCAATTCCGTAGGGTAAAAACAGTCCTTTATGTGGATCAATAACTAGCGAATCTGCTAATTCAATTCCTTTAAAAAGATGTTTTCTTTTTTCTGATAAAATAAAAAAACCACCATACGCACCATCAATATGATACCATAAATTGTTCTTCTTGGCAATTTTTCCAATTGCGGCTAAAGGATCAATTGCTCCAGTATCTGTTGTTCCTGCGGTAGCAATTATCATAAAAGGATTTAACCCTTTTTGTATATCATCTTGAACTTTTTCTTCTAATTTAACAGTATTAATTTTAGAAAATTCATCTAATTCTAAGATGCTAATTTTAATATCTTCTAAGCCAATAATTCGAAGTGCTTTGCGAATGCAATGATGTGCTTGCGGACTTAAATACAAAACACTTTTAGTTATTTTTTCGTTTTTAATTTGATGTTTATCTCTGGCTGCTGTTAACGCAATTAAATTGGCTATTGAACCTCCCGAAGTTAAATTTCCAACGGCTGTTTTCGGAAAATCAAAAATAGATTTCATCCAATTTAGCAACTCATTTTCTATAGTTACCGCACCTGGCGAAGCATAATACATGCCTGCATATTCGTTAGTAACACTAGCTAAAAAATCACCAATAGCAGCGGTGTAAATTCCACCACCAGGAACATATCCTAAATGTTTTCCTGAAGCTGGCTTAATACCTTTTAATACTACTTCTGAGTTAAAATTAGTCAATAACTCCGCTAAATCTTTTTTATTTTTTTGAATTGATAACTTCTTTATATCTGGATTTCCTTCAACATAAGCTGGGTAATTTTCTATATTTTTAAAAAAATTATTGACAAACTGTTGAATTTGAATATTTATTTGTTCTCTTTCTTCAACAGAAGGATTTAGTTCTTGTGAAATTTTTTGTAAGTCTTCAATTTGAGTAATTAAACTATCCATACATTATTTTTTACCCGAAACCACAAGTACAAATTCTCCTTTAGGTGCTTTTGTAGTGAAATAATGAATTGTTTCTTTTACAGTTCCTCTAAAAGTTTCTTCGTACATTTTTGTCAATTCTCTTGAAACTGAAATTGAGCGGTTTTCACCAAAATATTCAGTAAAATTATGAAGTGTTTTTAATAATTTATGAGGAGATTCATAAAAAATCATTGTTCTAGTTTCTTCTGCTAAAAATTTTAACCGAGTTTGTCTTCCTTTTTTTACTGGTAAAAATCCTTCAAACACAAATTTATCATTTGGTAAACCACTATTTACAAGTGCAGGTACAAATGCAGTAGCACCAGGTAAACATTCAATTTCAATATCATTTTTAATACAAGCTCTACTTAATAGAAACCCAGGATCTGAAATAGCGGGAGTTCCTGCATCGGTAATTAAAGCTATAGATTCTCCGTTTTTTATTCTATTTACTATATTTTCAACGGTTTTATGCTCATTATGCATATGATGGCTTTGCATATGCGTAACAATTTCAAAATGTTTTAATAATTTACCACTGGTACGGGTATCTTCTGCTAAAATTAAATCTACTTCTTTTAAAACTCGAATAGCCCTAATGGTAATATCTTCTAGGTTTCCAATGGGAGTTGGTACTAAATATAATTTTGATTCCAATTTTTATTTTTTTAAGCTGTAAAGTTACAAAGTACAATTTAATCATTATACATTTTATCAATAAGAGCTTTATATTTTTTTAAAATAACTTTTCGTTTCAATTTTAAAGTCGCCGTAATTTCTCCAGCTTCAATGCTAAATTCTTTTGGTAATAAAGTGAATTTCTTAATTTTTTCAAACCTTGAAAATTCCTTTTGAAGTTCTTCAAATCGTTTTTCAAAAAGTTCTTTTATTTGATTATGATTAATGAGTTCTTCAATATTCTTAAAAGTGATTTTATGTTCTAAGGCATATTTTTTTAGATTTTCAAAACTTGGCACAGCCAATGCCGTAACATATTTTTGTTGATCACCAATTACAGCAATTTGTTCAATAAAGGCATCATTGATTAAGGCGGTTTCTAATTTTTGAGGTGCTATATATTTTCCTCCAGAAGTTTTCATTAAATCTTTAATTCTATCGGTTATAGTCAAATTTCCATTTTCATCCATTTTCCCGGCATCTCCTGTACAAAACCAGCCCTCTTTAAAAACTTCAGCAGTTTCAGCTGGTTTTTTATAATAGCCTTTCATAACTCCAGGCCCTTTTACCAAAATTTCATTATTTTCTCCAATTTTAATTTGAGAACCTTTAATGGTTTTTCCTGCTGAATTAAATTCAAAGTTTGTATTTCCAAATAATGAAACTGTTGCGGTAGTTTCAGTTAACCCATAACCGCATTTAATGTTTAATCCAAACGAATGGAAGTAAGCAACCATTTTGGCAGACAAAGGAGCTCCACCACAAGGCATAAATTTGATATTTCCTCCAAAAATTGCTCTTAATTTACTTAGTACTAGTTTATCAGCAATTTTATAATTTAATTTTAAAATTGCTGAAGGTGTTTTATTTAACCTTAAATTTTGATTGTTATATTTATTTCCAATTTTTAAAGCCCAATCCATGATTTTAATTTTTATTGGTGTAGCTTCTTTCTTTTTATCTTGAATAGCACCATAAATTTTTTCAAATATTCGTGGAACTGTACACATTACCGTTGGTTTTACCTCTTTTAAAACCTCTGCTATCTCCTTTGGGTTTTCATTAAAATAAACCTCCATTCTTTTATGAAGGCAAAAAAACACCCAACTTCTTTCGTAAATATGGCTTAATGGTAAAAAACTTAATGAAACCTCTTTTTCTGACACATTTAGTTCAAAATCGTGTGCTTTTAAAGAAGCAGCAAAATTATGATGGTCTAGCATTACACCTTTTGGTTCTCCAGTGGTTCCAGAAGTATAAATAATACTTGCTAAATCATCAAGATTACCGTTGTTCATTCTATTTTGAAGTTCATTATCAATTTCTACTGTAAATTTTAGGTTCATAAAATCTTTAAAATAAATTGAATTTCCGGCATGTTCTATCACGATACTTTTATCAAAAACCACAATTAATTTTAAGAATTTAGAGGTTTCAATAATTTCTATTGATTTATCGTATTCTTCTTGGCTTCCAACAAATAAAATACTTATTTCGGCATCGTTAATAATGTACTCGGTTTCTTTGGTTGAATTTGTTGCATAAATAGGAACTGTAACCGCTTTAATACTCATAATTGCTACATCAGAAATAATCCATTCTGGCATATTTTGAGCGAAAATTGCAACGTTTTGTTGTGGTTTTATTCCATAACTAAGTAATCCTTTCGCCACTTTTTGAATTTGAGATCCAAAGCTATTCCAAGAAATTCCAATCCATTTTTTTAAAGAATTATTTTTATAATAAATAGCATTTTTAGTAGAATAATGAAGAATGTTTTGTTGAATATCTTTAACTAAGTGCGTGTAATTCATTAATTAGATTGTTTCAAATAATATAAAATTAATATCTAAAAACATAGCGTGCTAATTTACGGTTATTTTAGATTTTTATACTATTTTTTTTAGGATAGTAACTAATTACTGATTGTCCGTAATCACACATAACGTCCGTCACTCTGAACCTGCCAGCAGCAGGCGGGTTCAGCATGACGTTATTCTTTATTATTAACTGACCTTACGCAAAAATAATGATTAAATTTGCAAGCAAGACTGATGGCTGTTAATAACTTAAAAGAGTTGTATATGGATTACCTTATAAGTTCAACACAATTAACTACTTGCACAGGTTTGTC
>NZ_JAKIUR010000007.1 GCF_021647475.1 Lutibacter sp. | reverse complement strand
ACACTAATATGCCTGTTTATTTTGCACATCCATATTCATCGTGGGAGAGAGGAACCAATGAAAATACCAATGGTCTAATCAGACGCTTTTTTCCTAAAGGAACAGACTTTAAAAAGGTCACAGAAAAGCAATTAAAAATAGTTCAAAAAAAACTAAATAACAGACCCAGAAAAGTACTTGGATACAGAACTCCTAATGAAGTTTTTCAATCCGAATTGTTAAACCACAAAATGAAAAAATATGATGATGATTTAACGGCTTGTTGAACTGGAAATAACGCGACCAAAGGAGCGTTATTCTATTTCAATAATGCCACATTTTAAAATCAAATTTAAACTCGTATATTTGAGTAATGTTTAACTAAAAAGAATAAACGCTTTGTTGCGTTAGAACCTTGAATCCAAGAGGGATCAGTGTTTTTGTTATGAAAATTTCCATTTTGAATAAATCCCAAGTTTCCATTAAAGGAAACCATCCAGATTCGTTTTTTTGAGTCTTTAAAAAAGAATAAAATTTCATTCCCAGGCAAACCATTTACAACAGTATAATTTGTAAACGATACTCCATCAAATTTGCTAATGCCATAATCGGTAGCAATCCAAAGGAAACCAGTTTCGTCATTTATAATATCATAAACCGTGTTACTTGGCAAGCCATTACTTGTGGTAAATTGGGTTAATCCTGGTATTTGACTAAAAGCAGGATTATAAAAAAATAAAAAAAGTAAGGTTAAACGTAAAAAGTGCTTCATTTTAAAGTTCTTCATTCCAAAGATAACGCTTATTAAATAAAAGTCAACGGTAATTACTTTTAAATGGTCGTTGGTGAGTTTAAGGTTTTAATTCGGTTTAATTGGTTGTATCTTACACTCGATATCAATAATAAAGAGGAAGATAAGCAGAAAAAGATATTTAAAGTGCATTTTTAATGCACTTTTTTACTTCATGAAATTCAATTTAAATTCAATTTAATTGTATATATTGTAAACATTAAATTAATTTTATATTCAATTGAAAAACAGTACAATACATTTAAAAAGATATAAAAATACTATTGATTTTTTGAAATTAGTATTACCAGCACCCGCAACAATTTTAGATTTAGGTGTTAGGAATCAACTAAGTATTTTAATGGAAGAAAATGGGTATAAAGTAATTAATACCAATGGAGAAGATTTAGATGATATTTATACTTCTGTAAAATATAAGGATATAGATGCGGTTACGGCATTTGAAATATTTGAGCATTTAATAGCTCCGTATAATATTTTAAAAGAAATAAAATGCAATAAGCTAATAACTACAATCCCTTTAAAACTATGGTTTGCAGGTGCTTATAAAAGCAATACGGATATGTGGGATAGGCATTACCATGAGTTTGAAGATTGGCAATTTGACTGGTTATTAGAAAAATCTGGTTGGGATATTAAAAAAACAAAAAAGTGGACTAGCCCAATAAATAAAATTGGAATTAGACCAATATTAAGAAAATTTACACCTCGTTATTATGCAGTTTATGCCGAAAAGAAATTGAAATGAGAATTGGAATGATTTTGGACAAAACGTTTCCACCAGATCCACGTGTGGAAAATGAAGCCATTTCTTTAATAAATAATGGGTTTGAAGTGTATTTGTTTTGTTTAACTTATGGAAATCAAAAAAAAGAGGAAATTATAAACGGAATTAATATAAAAAGATATACTTCTAACAAACTCATTTATAAGTCTTCAGCACTCGTTTATACGATTCCTTTTTATAGCTATATCATGGCTAAAAAAATAAAAAGATTTTTAGATAAGAATAAAATTCAAGCAATTCATATACATGATATGCAAATTGCTGAAGCAGTTTTTAAAGCTAACAAAAAGTTTAATTTACCCACTGTTTTAGACTTACATGATAATATGCCAGAGGTGATTAAGTTTTATCCTCATCTTCAAAAATTCCCGGGGAAACAGTTAATTTCTCCTTTTAAATGGAAGAAAAAAGAAGAAGAGTTCATTAAAAAAGCTACTAAAATTTGTACAGTTTCTCAAGAATTTATTGATGAAGTGATTCAAAGAACTAGTATTTCAAAAAACAAAATAGTACTAGTCCCAAACACAGTACAAAAAGAATTTTATACTAATGCTAAAATTAATAATTCCATTTTAAATAAATATAAAGACAATTTTGTAATTTTATATTTGGGAGATACGGCAATTAGAAGAGGTTTGTTAACCGCTATAAAAGCTATGCCACAATTAATTAAAAAAATACCCAATGTTAAATTGGTAATTGTAGGTAGTAATACTACGGATTATATTTTATTTGATGAGGTAACTAAATTAAAACTAGATGATTATGTAGATTTTGAAGGTTGGCAAAATGTAGCGTTATTTTCTTCGTATATTAAAGCAAGTACCATTTGCATATCACCATTGTACAGAAATAAGCAACATGATGTTGCCTATGCAAATAAATTATTTCAATACATGAGTTTTGGGAAACCTTTGTTGGTAAGTAATGCCATAGCTCAAAAAAAATTAATTAAAAAGGTAAATTCTGGTTTAGTTCATAAAGAAAAAGATATTTCAGATTTTGCTGAAAAAGTTTTAAAATTATATGAAAATAAAAACTTAAGAAAGGAATTAGGCATTAAAGGAAAACAGTTTATTGAAAACGAGTTTAATTGGGAAAAAACTTCAGAAAAATTAATAGATTTATACAAAAACATTAACTAGTGAAACGTGCTTTAATAATAACTTATTACTGGCCACCTGCTGGAGGCTCTGGAGTGCAACGTTGGCTGAAATTTGCAAAATATTTTCATAATTTTGATATTGAACCTATTATTTATACGATTAAAAATCCGGCTTATCCACTTATTGATAAATCGCTTTTAAATGAAATCCCTAATGGAATTGAAATATTAAAGCAACCTATTTGGGAACCAAATAACCTATTTTCTTTTCGTAAAAAACATCAAAAACAATCTGCTGGATTTTTAAATAGTAAACCTTCTTTTTTTGGCGGAATATTACAATATATTAGAGCCAATTATTTTATACCCGATGCTCGCAAATTTTGGATTAATCCTTCTGTAAATTATTTAAAAAATTATTTAAAAAATAATCCAGTTGATGTAGTTATTTCTACGGGTCCACCACACAGCACGCATTTAATTGGCTTAAAATTAAAAGAAGAATTACAGCTTAAATGGATTGCAGATTTTAGAGATCCTTGGACGGATATTGATTATTTTCATCATTTACCATTAACTAAAAAATCTTTAAAAAAACATTTATTTTTAGAAGAAGAAGTAGTAAAAAATGCTGATGTTATTATGGTTGTTGGTGAAACTATGAAACAAAATTATTTAAAATTTAATAAAAATATTAAAATCGTTACCAATGGTTTTGACGGTGAAATAGCTGATGAAAAAGTGAATTTAGATTCCAAATTCTCTATTACTCATATTGGATTGATGAACGCTGATAGAAACCCTATTTTATTGTGGAAAGTTTTAAAAGAAATTGGGACAGAAAATTCACAATTTTTAAAAGATTTGAATATTAATTTAGTGGGGAAAATTGATAAAGATATTTTAGGCAGTATTTCAGAAAACAGCTTGAATAAAAAGGTTACTATTATTGATTATCTTCCTCATAATAAAATTGATAATTTTCAAAATAAATCGCAATTTCTATTGTTGGTGGTAAATAATGTGCCAAGTGCCAAAGGAATTATTACAGGTAAAATATTTGAATATCTTAAAGCAAAACGACCCATTTTGGCAATTGCACCAAAAAATGGAGATTTAGCAACTATTATATATGAAACTGAATCTGGTATTGTGGTTGATTTTCAAGATAAAGAGTTGTTAAAAAGTACTATTTTAGCGTGGTATTCTTTATATAAAAATGAAAATTTAAAAATAAAATCTAAAAATATTGGGCAATACCATAGAAAGGAATTAACCGGAAAAGTGGCAACCATAATAAAAGCTATTACTTAATGAAAAAAATTGTAACCATAGTTGGAGCTCGGCCTCAATTTATTAAAGCAGCAGTTTTAAGCAGAATTATTGCTCAAAATAATGAAATTGAAGAAGTTTTAGTGCATACCGGTCAACATTTTGATGCTAATATGAGTGCTGTTTTTTTTGATGAAATGCAAATTCCAGAACCAATTTATAACTTGGGAATTAATACCATGAATCATGGAGCAATGACAGGTTTAATGCTTCAAAAAATTGAAGAAATTTTAGATAAAGAAAAGCCTGAATTGGTTGTGGTTTATGGTGATACTAATTCTACTTTAGCTGGAGCTTTAGCTGCTAAAAAAATGAATATTAAAATCGCTCATGTCGAAGCTGGTTTACGTTCTTTTAATATGGAAATGCCTGAAGAAATAAACAGAATATTAACTGATAGAATTTCAGATTTATTATGTTGCCCTACCAAAAATGCAATCAAAAATTTAAAACAAGAAGGATTTGATTATTTTAATTGCAAAGTAATTCAAACAGGTGATATAATGAAGGATGCGGTTAAATTTTATAGTGTAATAGCTTCTGAAAAATCTTCAATTATTACGGATTTAAATTTGGAACAAAATAAATTTGTATTAGCAACTATTCACAGGCAAGAAAACACAAATTCTTTAGAGAAATTAAAAACTATTTTTAAAGGATTAGAAGGCATTAATAAGAAGATGAAAGTAATAATGCCAATTCATCCTAGAACAAAAGCTATTTTAGAAAAAAACAATTTAAAATTTAACATAACCTTCATTCAACCAGTTGGTTATTTTGATATGTTGCAATTATTAAAGTATTGTAATTTAGTGGTAACTGATAGTGGTGGATTGCAAAAAGAGGCTTTTTATAATAAAAAAGCGTGTATAATTGCAAGGCAAGAAACGGAATGGATTGAATTGGTAGAAAATAATTTTGCGGTTATTTGTGGTGCTAATTCAGGTAAAATTGAAAATGCTTTTGAACGCTTTCAAAATGTGGATTTAAATTTTGATAAACCTCTATTTGGTAATAATGTAGGAGATAAAATTTATAATGAAATACTTTCAATTTTATAATGGGAATTGTATTAAAACAATCATTTAAAAACACATTAATTCTTTTTTTAGGATTTACTATTGGTGCGGTAAATGTGTTGTTTTTATATACTCATTTTTTACAAGAAAACTATTTCGGACTCGTTACTTTTTTATTGTCAAGTGCAAATATTTTATTGCCGTTAGTAGCTCTAGGAATGCAGCATACCATTATAAAATTCTTCTCAAATTATAAATCAAAATTAGAGAAAGATTCCTTTTTAACCACAACGCTATTGTTACCATTATTGGTTATTATTCCTTTAGGGATAATAGGAGCTTATTTTTATGAAACTATTGCAACTTGGATATCTTCTGAAAATCATTTAATAAAAAAATACACTTTTTTAATTTTTATAATAGCTGTATTTATGGGTTATTTTGAAGTGTTTTATGCTTGGACTAAAGTACATTTTAAATCAGTTTTTGGAAATTTTATTAAAGAAATATTTGCTAGAGTTTGTGTAACTATTTTATTATTTGCTGTTTATTTTAATGGGTTAAGTAACGAGCAGTTTATTTATGCAATAGTGTTGGTTTATGGTATTCGCACCTTAATAATGTTGGTATTTGCTTTGAAGGTTTATAAGCCTTCTTTTCATTTAAAACTTCCAAAAAATTTAAAAGAAATTGTATCCTTTTCAATTTATATTTTAGTGGCAGGTTCAGCCGCCGGAATATTATTAGAAATTGATAAATTTATGATTCCTCAAATGGAAAAAATTTCGGAAGTAGCCTATTATGCGGTGGGAATTTATATTGCAAGTGTAATTGCCATACCAACAAGAGCCATGCAACAAATTACAACTCCGATTGTAGCAAAAGGAATGAATGAAAATAAAATAGGGGAAATGGCTAATTTGTATAAGCAATCTTCAATAAATTTATTAGTAGTAGGCGGCTTATTTTTCTTGCTTATAAATTTGAATATCAATGAATTATATCAATTAATTAATAAGCCACAGTTTACTAAAGGAATTTGGGTTGTTTATATAATTTCATGTGCAAAATTGATAGAGTTGGCTTTAGGTACGGGTAATGCCATTTTAGTGAATTCTAAATTTTATAAAGTGTTTTTTTATATATCATTGGCAATGGCGTTGAGTGTTATCGCGTTAAATCATTGGTTAATTGCTGTTATGGGAATTAATGGAGCAGCCTTAGCAACTTTTATAGTGGTAGTTTTTTATGGAATTTTTAAAATTATCTTTATTAAAATGAAATTAAATATTCAGCCATTTACAGTTAAAACTATTAAATTAATTATAGTAATTATTATTTTGTTTATTAGTTTTGGCTATTTAAAATCTAGTTTTAATCCATTGATAACTATAATAGTAAAAAGTTTAATAATTAGTATTTTGTATTTAATAATAATAAAAAAATTAAAAATTTCTAATGATATAAGTGAGTTAATGACTAAATATATACCTAAAAGATAAAAAAAACCACTATTAAAAATAGTGGTTTTAGTTATGAAAAATCAAGATAACTCCTAATTTCAGCAGTATTATAATTAGGTTTTCTTAGGTGTAAAAGTACAGCTACAAAAAGAACGTATATGTAATTTTTGTTACAACCTATATAGAATAAAACATAATATTTGTCAAAATTTTAAAAAATGATCTACATAATTCACTTTTTTTATGGCTTAATAATGGGATATTTGGGCTTAATTTCTCCCGGAATGTTAAATATGACAGCATTAAAAATTAGTTTAACTACCTCTAAAAATAATGCTGTAAAGTTTGCTTTTGGAGCTGCTACTGTAGTTTTTATTCAGGCAGGAGTTGCCTTGTTATTTGCAGATTATTTAGTAAAAAATCCAGAAATTATTAATAGGTTGAAAATAGCTGGAGTATTTGTTTTTTTTATACTGGCAATTTTCTTTTTTTATATGTCGAGAAAGGAATTTAAAACAAATACTACTAACAATAAAACGAATTATATATTTAGAGGTGTTTTAATGTCTGCGATAAATATGTTAGCAATACCATTTTATCTTGGTTTAAGTATTTATTTAGCATCTATTCATAAAATAATTATTAAGCAACCATTTATTTTATTATTTGTAATTGGGGCGTCTATCGGAGCCTTTTTATTATTTTATACTTATATTGTATTTGCTAAAATTATTAAGAGTAAAGTTTCATTTATTGCTAAAAATATCAATATTTTGTTAAGCGTTTTATTTTTGTTTTTAGGAATTTTAACATTAGTTAAATTACTGAGTTAATTTAATTTTATAATTTGCGTTTAATGTCAGAAATTATATATGATTAAAGCTATTGAAAAAAATTTGGATAAAGGAATTAAACTGTTAACTCAAATTACAGATGAACAGTATAGTAATACTTCTATTGCTCCATATTATTCAAGTATTGGGAGTCATATACGTCATATTTTAGATATTTTTGATTGTGTTTTTGAAGGATTACCAACTGAAAATATTAATCTAATAAATAGAAGTAGAAATAGTATAATTGAGCTACACACTTCTAAAGGAATAAATTATTTTGAAGAAATCAAACAAAAACTGCAGAATCTTGATAAAGATGATTTTGATAAAATAATAAAGGTTACTGACGATTTAGGATTAGGAAAAGAAACTGTAAATTATACATTGGCTGCTATTTTAATTCAGGCTCATAGCCATGCAATTCATCATTTTGCAAGCGTTGGTTATATAATTTCTCAATTGGGTATAAAGCTACCTGATGATGATTTTGGGTTTAATCCAACTACGCCAAAACATCATAATTTAAACAATAACTAATAAGATATTAAAATTAACATTCCATTTATTCCTAAAATCATTCCATTTGTTAAAAAAAATAATTTTTTTCATCTAAAATATTGTTTATAAATATTTTAGACGATAGTTTTGTCCGTTTTTTAAATCCCCCCCAATAATGAAAAAAGTAACCCTACTAATTCTATTGCTAATTAACTTATCAGTTTTTAGTCAAGTTAAAATAGGAAACAATCCTTCACAAATTAATGCTAATTCACTTTTAGAGCTAGAAAGTTCAAATAAAGTATTTGTATTAAATAAAATGACCACATCTAATATGAATGCTATTCAACCTTTAGATGGAGCAATGGTATTTAATACAGATGATAAATGTATTTTTATTTATGAAGGTTCTTCTTGGAAAAGTTTGTGTAATTCTGGTACAGACAATCAAAACTTAACTTTTAATAACACTTCAAACATTTTAACACTTGAAAATGGGGGCACGGTAGATTTAAGCAGTTATGTAAATAATGACACGAATGAGTTATTGACTAGTGCGACATTAACAGGCACGGATTTAAATCTAACAGATGCAGGTGGAACAACTACGATAGATTTAAGTAGTTTAAACAATTCAGGAACAGACAATCAAAACTTAACGAGTGCCACCATCACAGGAAATGTATTAACAATAGCGATAGAAAATGGAAATCCAGTTACAGTAGATTTAAGTGCTTATTTAGATAATACGGATAATCAAAATTTAACGAGTGCAAGTATCACAGGAAATGTATTAACAATAGCGATAGAAAATGGAAATCCAGTTACAGTAGATTTGAGTGCTTATCTAGATAATACGGACAATCAAAATTTAACGAGTGCCACCATCACAGGAAATGTATTAACGATAGCGATAGAAAATGGAAATCCAGTTACAGTAGATTTGAGTAGCTATTTAGATAATACCGATGCACAAACGATAGGCTTAACAGGAAACACATTAACCTTGGCAAACGGAACAGGCTCAGATACTACAGCCGATTTAAGCAGTTATTTAGATAACACGGATGCACAGGATATTTCAACAGATGGCACTTCAGGGAATATTTCCATTGCCAATGGCTCAACAATAAGTTTAAATGTAAATGATTCAGATTCAGATTCTACGAATGAGTTACAAAGTTTAACACAAAGCGGAACAAATGTAACGTTAAGCAATGGAGGAGGAACCATATCGGTTGTAGATAATGATAATAACTCGTCGAATGAACTTCAGACTTTAAGTATAAGTGGAAACGATATTACTTTAAGTAATGGAGGAGGAACAGTTACTGTCCCTAGTTCTGTTATTACAAACTTAAACCAAAATACAACAAATGGTGTAATTACTTATACAAATGAAAATAGTACAAACCAAACTGCCAATGTTGTAAGTACAAATGCTAATAATAGTATTAGTGTTGGAACTGATGGAGGAGCGTTTTATAAAAGTCCAATAAAAGCGATAGGTAAAATAGCTGGAAACGGAAATATCCTTAAGGCAACATCTGGAATTACAATTACACGTATATCTAAAGGACGTTATAGAGTTAACTTACCTTCAGGAATGGTGTCTGATGCTAATTATATTATTCAATTAAGCCAGCCAGGTAGAGGAGGAGCTGGTGCTGATGATCCAGGAATTTCTTATAACAACCAAACTACAACAAGCTTTGAAATTATTGTTGGTGATAATGATAACGGAGGATCGGATAGAACTAGATTTGATTCTGAATTTATGTTTACAATACTAGATTTATAATAATATATGATTGTTCGAATGCATAATTCAAAAAAAATATTAATAAAACTCACCATTTTGATTATCTATCTAGGTATTCAAAACATAAAAGCACAAACTGCTTTTCAAAATTTTGGCAATGTCCAAATACATGCTGATGGAAAAATTGGTTTTCATACAAATTTAGTTAATGATGGAAATTTTGATGTGAATGAAGGACTAGCAGGATTTTATAATGATGATAATTCTTTGTCTGTATCTGGAGCTAATGAGGCTATTTTTAATAATGTTGAAGTCGCTGTAAATGATAACTTAGAACTATACACTTCTTTAGGTGTAAAAAATAATTTTTCCTTTATAAATGGTAAAATAGTTACACCTAAATCTGATTTAAGTGTGTCATTAGATTTTATAAACTATAATGTCTATTCTGGTGAAAGTGATTTTGAATATGTGGATGGTTATGTTGCTAGTGAAAATGAGGGAGAATTTGTTTTTCCTGTTGGAGATGATGATGAATTAAGACCTATGATTTTGCCTTTTCAAGTAGCTAATACATTATATCAAGGGGCTTATTTTAAAGAAAATCCTAATAATCCTAGTACATTTAATAAACAGTTTAATACAAATAAAATATCCAAAATGCTCGGGTTTATTAATACTACAGAGTTTTGGGATTTAAATGGTAAAGATGAAACAACTATTATTTTAACTTGGAATGAAAACAGTAAAATTAAAGATATTACTAGTGATATTGAAAATTTAAGAGTTGTTGGTTGGGATAAAGAAGAACAGGAATGGGAAGATTTAGGAGCAGTTGATAAACAAGGTGATTTAGAAAGTGGTTCTGTAAAATCTAATAAGTTTATTCCAGCTAATTATGAAATTATAACGATTGGTGCAGATTTTAGAGAGGTTTTAGCTGAAACAAGTTTTGCAACGTACAATTATGGTTTTTCACCAAATGGAGATGGAATACATGATACGTTTACTATAGAAGGTTTAGCATTACGGCCAAATAATACTTTAAGAATTTATAATCGTTGGGGAGCTTTAGTATATAGTAAAAAAAATTATAATAATACTTGGGATGGTACTTCAAATAATAAACTAACCATTAAAAAAACAGAAGGTTTGCCTGTTGGTGTTTATTTTTATGTTTTAGATTTTCATGATGAATATAAAAAATGGACAGGTTATATTTATTTAAACCGATAGTTTTTTAGATTTAATTAATTGCATATACTTTTTTAAGCTCCACAAACTTTTTAAAAAATCAGTAGGAGAATTAAATTGAATTTGATTATTTAAATGATTGGATTTTGAAATTTCATAAATGATTTTCCAATGCTTTCTAATTTCTCTTAAAGCTTTAAAATAAGATGTTTTTGAAGCATCATAAATATGTGTTGGTTCAGATATAATTCCGTTTATTTCTATAATTTTAAAATTTTCCTTATTCAATAAATCTTCAAAGGTGTCGTATTTTATGTCTAATCTTCCGTAATAAAATTTAGGAATATCTTTTAAAATATCATCAAAAATAAGTTCTAAATCTTTGGATATTAGATAATTACCATTTTTGAATTCTGCTCCTTTACAATGATTTCCTAAAACGTTTAAAATTTTAACTTCATCTTTTTTTAATACAGTATTATAATTGTGATGTAGATTTGAATATAAATCTAGATAATTTATTGCACGCTTATCGTTTTCAATAAGTTGTTTTAAATTTAATTTGCCATCGCCTTTTACAAACGGAAATGTTTTTAAAGTAATAGAGGTTATTTTACCACTTTTTGAAGTTGGTAATCGATGATAAAAAATACCACATTCATTTTTGTAATCAACAAACTCCTGTATTAATAAGTTTATGCAATTATTTTTTTTGATATATTCTTTAAGTTCAATTTCAGCATGTATTTGTTTAACTAATAATCCTTTAAAACCAATATCGGGTTTTATTATTAATGGATATTGTAACTTTAAATTATTGATTTCTTTTATAACTTCATTAATAGATTTATTCTTTTTTATAAATAAGGTGGTAGGTCTGTATTTTTTTGGTATTAATTTTATGGTATCAAATTTAGATTCAGTTCCGTTTCCTGCAAAATTTAAAGCAGGATTTGTAGCTGTAAAAAAGGTTAAACTTTTAGATTTAATGGCCAAATAAATTCCATAAGGAACATTTGGAATATAAAACATAAATGACGGCCAATATTCCCAATTCAACAATTTATGTAGTTTGTTTATGTTCATTCATCTTTATCAAAAAGTGCATTTAATAGTATTTTTATTCCTAAAAAACCAATAATAACTGCTGTTAAGGCTAATAATATACCTGCTATTAACCACCAATAGTTCTGTTGATGTTTTATAGCTTTAAATCCTATGCTTATAAGTATAGGAGATGCTAAAAGCAACGGCAAGGCAATAACTTCATATTTTAATCCCTTTAACAAGGTATTCTTATTGGTTTTCATTTTGGTAGTTTTTTAAAGCATTCCTTACATTTTCATACTTATTTAATATTTCAATAGCTTTTTCTTTGGAAATTGAAAGTTCATCCATTAACATTTTTGTTCCTCGTTTTATTAATTTATGATTACTCAATTGCATATCCACCATTTTATTATCTTTTATTTTCCCCAATTTAATCATTGCACTTGTAGAAATCATATTAAGAATTAATTTTTGGGCAGTACCTGCTTTCATTCTAGAGCTTCCAGTAACAAATTCTGGACCTACTACAACTTCAATAGGATATTTTGCTTCAATTGCTAAAGGAGAATTTAGGTTACAAGTTATACAACCTGTAATTATGTTGTTTTCATTGCATTTTTTTATACCATTTGTTACATACGGAGTTGTGCCAGATGCAGCTATACCAATAACCACATCATTTTTATTGATTTTAAATTTTTTTAAATCTTCCCAACATTGAGTAGTGGAATCTTCGGCAAATTCTACGGCTGTTCTTATTGCAGTATCTCCACCTGCAATGATACCTATAAATACATTTTGAGAAACTCCAAAAGTAGGTGGGCATTCTGAAGCATCTAAAATTCCTAATCTACCGCTAGTTCCAGCTCCCACATAAAAAACTCTACCATTATTTTTTAATTTTTGAACAATTTTAATAACAAGGTTTTCAATTTTTGGAATTACTTTTTCAACAGCATAAGGAATTGTTTTATCCTCAGTATTAATATTAGATAATAGTTCTAATATACTCATTTTTTCCAAATGTTTATAATTTGATGTTTGTTCTGTTGTTTTTATAAAGTTCATATTTCAAAAATACTAAATAGAAAAGAATTTATAATAATTAATGTGACTTCAAATAACTTATTGTGTCTTATTTTATGAAAAGAATTAATATATGATTGAGTTGTTCCCATAATTTTAAAAAAGTAGGATAAAAAAGAGGCTGTCAAAAAGTGTAATTTACGTCAACCTGAACTCGTTTCAGGTTCTCATAATGATTGATAATCAGTATGATGAGATTCTGAAATAAATTCAGAATGACGAATTTTGTACCTTTTTAGACAGCCTCTTTTAATTATTTAGTTGAATTCAAATTAAGCTAATGCTTTATCTAAATTTACTTTTAAAGCAGCCAAAAATTCTTCTGTATTTAAATAATCGGCTCTAGTCATTTTATCTTTGTGAATTAGAAGAGCTAAATCTTTAGTCATTTTACCACTTTCAACGGTATCAATACAAACTTTTTCAAGTGTATGACAGAAGTTAACTAGCTTTTGATTGTTATCTAATTTACCACGATGTTCTAAACCGCGAGTCCAAGCAAAAATTGATGCTAACGGATTTGTAGAAGTTTCTTTACCTAATTGGTGTTGACGGTAGTGACGCGTAACAGTTCCGTGAGCGGCTTCTGCTTCCATCGTTTTCCCATCAGGAGTTACTAATACAGAAGTCATTAAACCTAATGATCCAAATCCTTGAGCAACGGTATCTGACTGTACATCACCATCATAGTTTTTACAAGCCCAAACAAATCCACCATGCCATTTCATTGCAGAAGCTACCATATCATCAATTAAACGATGTTCATAAGTTATGCCAGCTTTTTCAAATTTATCTTTAAATTCATTGTCATAAACTTCCTGAAATATATCTTTAAATCTACCATCATAAGCTTTTAAAATAGTATTTTTTGTAGATAAGTATAAAGGCCATTTTTTTACTAATGCTTGATTAAAACTTGATTGAGCAAAGCCATAAATAGAAGAATCAATATTATACATGGCTTGTGCAACTCCATTTTCTTTAAAATTGTAAACTACATGTTCTTGTGGTGCCGAACCATCTTCTGGTGTAAAAGTTAAGGTTAATTTCCCTTTTCCTTTGGTTACAAAATCAGTTGCTTTATATTGGTCTCCAAATGCATGACGACCAATACAAATAGGTTTGGTCCAGCCTGGTACATACCTAGGAACATTTTTCATAATTATTGGCTCTCTAAATATAGTTCCTCCAACAATATTTCTAAGTGTTCCATTTGGTGATTTCCACATTTTTTTTAATCCAAATTCTTCAACTCTAGCTTCATCTGGAGTAATGGTAGCACATTTTATACCTACATTATATTTTTTAATTGCTTCAGCAGCGTCAATGGTAACTTGATCATCAGTTTTGTCTCTATGTTCTATTCCTAAATCATAGTATTTTATGTCTAAATCTAAATAAGGAAGTATTAATTGATCTTTAATAAATTTCCAAATAATACGAGTCATTTCGTCTCCGTCAAGTTCTACAACAGGGTTGGTTACTTTTATTTTTGTCATGATATTTGTTTTAAATTAAGCGGAACAAAGATACTAAAATTGTAAAGAAAATTTGCCTTGGAAAATGTATAAATAAGCAATGTTTTTTGAATAAAAAATAAAAATAGATAGCTGTTTTTAGGATATAAATAAGAAAAACAAAAGCCATAATATTGATTTCTCATTATTATGGCTTTTTGCTGAAGCTCTTTTTTAATAAGTCTACAATTAATTCAATCAGCTCAGTTTAATGTTGTTCTTCTAAAAGCTCAACGCCAGCTTCAATTTTTAATGTAACTTGTTTAATTCTTACAAATCAACTTCTTATTATTAAGTAGCTTCTTAAAATAGTTCTCTTAAAACTTTGTTGCAGTTTACTAGAAACTACTTGCTTCAAATAACTATTTTAATGTGTTTCTAAAACTTGTGTCCATTTATTCATGCTAAACACCTGGCTACATTACTATTTAAAGTTAAGTTTTAAAAACGATGTTCAAGAACATTTAGAACTTGCATCAAAATTATTTTAGTTATCTTTAAAATTTACATTTCAAATATTCCTTAAAAGATTTCTCTGTTAATTCTTTTGTAAAGAAACCATGCAAAAAATAATTATCCAAATTTTTAACTTATTATCTTTCAACAAGATATAAACTATGGTTATTAACAAATGTTTATAACAAAGGAACCCGTATTAATAACTTAATACGGGTTCTTAATTTTTAGTTTTAAAAAAAAATTAACGTCTTTCTTCTTTAATTCTAGCTTTTTTACCAGTTAAACCTCTAAAGTAGAAAATACGTGCTCTACGAACTCTACCGTGTTTGTTAACTTCAATTTTTTGAATTGCAGGTAAGTTAATTGGAAAAATACGCTCTACACCAACAGTACCAGATATTTTTCTAATGGTAAATGTTTCTGAAGCTCCAGCTCCTTTACGTTGAATTACAGTTCCTTTAAAAAACTGTGTACGCTTTTTTTCACCTTCTCTAATTTCATAATAAACTGTAATAGTATCTCCAGCTTGAAATTGAGGAAATTCGTTTTTAGATACAAATTCGTCTTGTACAAATTTTACTAAACCTTCCATTTTATGTTTTTTTAGTGTTTTTCAATAATCAACATTCACGATTTTCGTCAGAGGTTAATTTTGAGAGTGCAAATTTAGTAAAAAAGATTAGTCTTCCAACAAATCTGGTCTTATTTTTTTTGTTCGTTCTAACGCTTTTTCATTCCGCCAATCTTCTATTTTTGGAAAGTTGCCAGATAAAAGAACTTCAGGAACCTTAAGCTTTTTATATTCTGATGGTCTTGTGTACACAGGTGGTGATAGCAAATTGTCTTGAAAAGAATCTGTTAGCGCAGAAGTTTCATCACCTAAAACACCTGGAATTAATCTTATGATAGTATCACAGAGCACAGCGGCTCCTAATTCGCCACCACTTAAAACATAATCGCCTATTGAAATTTCTTTGGTAATAAATAGCTCTCTAACACGTTGATCTACACCTTTGTAATGTCCGCAAAGAATAATAATATTTTCATGAAGTGATAGTGTATTTGCTGTTTGTTGATTTAAAGTCGGTGCATCGGGCGTCATATAAATTATTTCGTCATATGTCCTTTCTGTTTTTAGTTTTGAAATACATGCATCAATAGGTTCAATCATTAAAACCATTCCGGCACCTCCACCGTATTGATAGTCGTCAATTTTACCATAATCATTTAAAGCGTAAGTTCTTAAATCATGAAAATGTACTTCAACCAACTTTTTATCAATAGCGCGTTTAATGATTGAAAATTCAAACGGACTTTTAATTAATTCTGGTGAAACGGTTATAATATCAATTCGCATGTGGCAAAGTTACTTGTTGTTATTTTAAAATGCTAATTCGAACTTTTTTCTTTTTCAGTTTTGTATTGTTTACTTTAGAAATAAGTGCATTAATATCTAAAGATGAAACGGCAACATACGCACAATCTTGCTTTAATTCAATAACACCTAATTCATCTTTTTTAATTTTTCCTTGCTTAAAAAATAAACCAGCAATATCTCCTTTTGAAATTTTATCTTTTCTTCCGCCAGAAATATAAAGTGTTATCCAATTGCTGTTCGTTAGCTTTTTTGTTGATTCAATTTTTAGTTCTTCTGTATCTTTTATGAAAATTGGTAATTCTTCATTTTTCCACTTTAAAATATAAGCAGTTCCATTGCTATGCATACGAGCAGTTCTTCCGTTTCTATGAATAAATTCATCAGGTCGGGTAGGTAATTCATAATGAATAATAAAATCCATTTCTGGGATGTCAATTCCTCGAGCGGCCAAATCTGTAGCAACTAATATTTTGTGAGTTCCATTTCTGAATTTTATCAAAGCACGTTCTCTATCTAATTGTTCTAAATCTCCATAAAAACAACCGTGGTCAATTCGCTTTTTATAAAGAAAATCGCTTACAACTTGAATGCTTGTTTTTAAATTGCAAAATATAATTCCGCTGCCTTTACTGTTAACTCCTAATATTTTTTCTAAGGAATCTAATTTATTTTGTTGTAGTGAAACAACGGTTTGAATTTTTAGGTTGATTCCTTTTTTGCTTAAATAATTTAATCTTTTTGGATTTTTGAGTCTCATAAAAGAAGGAATTTTCACTTTTTGAGTAGCAGAGGTTAATATTTTTTTATCAACTGAAGTAAGATTTATTAAAATATCCTTCATATCATCTTCAAAACCAATTTCTAAAGATTTGTCAAATTCATCCAATACCAATATTTTAATTTGCTGAATGTCAATGGTTTCTCTATTTATGTGGTCAGCAATTCTTCCGGGTGTACCAATTAAAATAGTTGGTGGATGTTTCAATTCGATTTTATCTTTTGAACCCGATCTTCCTCCATAAACTGCGGTAGCTTTGTAACCGCTTCCCATTTCTCTAATAACTTGTTCTATTTGAATAGCAAGTTCTCTTGAAGGTACAACAATTAAAACTTGTATGTTTTTGATTTCCGGATTGATATCAGCAATAATAGGTAATAAAAAAGCCAACGTTTTACCTGTTCCTGTAGGTGATAATAAAATGATTTCAGAATTAGAAGAAATTGCTTTTTGGGCATCATCCTGCATCTGATTTAATTTCTCAATGCCTAGTTTAGTTAGAATTTCTTCCTGATTTTTTTTGTTTATTGCCATTTGGCAAAGGTATCTTAAATAAATCGATTTTAGTTTTTTAAATCACAGTTGCTTTTAGCATTCTGTTAACACCAAAAATATCTTTTTTAAGTTTGATATTTTGAAATCCTTTTGATTTTAAAAGGCTTACAGTTTCTTTTCCTAAATATTGGTTAATTTCAAAATAAAGTGTTCCATTTTTTAACAGATGATTTTTGGCTAAATCAGCAATTTTATCATAAAATAATAATGGATTTTTATCTTTTACAAATAAAGCAATGTGAGGCTCATTCGCCAATACATTTCGCTGCATCTGTTTTTTTTCTAATTCACGGACGTAAGGCGGATTGCTAACAATTACATCAAATTTAGTTGGTAATTTGGTAGTATTTAAAATATCTATTTCTGAAAATTTAATAGAAATATTATTAATTTCGGCGTTTTGTTTGGCTGTTTTTAATGCTTCGGAAGAAACGTCAATAGCATAAACCTTGGCTTTTGGAAGATTTTTAGCCAATGAAATAGCAATGCAGCCACTTCCTGTACCAACATCTAGAATTGTTAGTTGTTTGTTTGTTGGAGTAGATGAAATAATCCATTCAATTAATTCCTCGGTTTCAGGTCTTGGAATTAAAACTGATGGATTTACTTTAAAGGTTAAACCATAAAATTCGGTTGTTCCAATAATATATTGAATGGGAGTTTCTTTTTTTAATTTACCTATTGCACTATGGAAGTAATTTATTGCTTCTTCTGAAATTTTTAATGATGGATTTAATGCAATATCCGTACGCAATAAATTCAGTTTGAAATTCATTAATAAATTAAAAAATGATTGAATTTCAGTGTCTGGATAAATTGCTTTAAGTTCTGTAAAAAACAGTTTTTTTAAGTTGATGATATTCATTATAAATCTTTAAGCATCCATAAATTACAAGAATAATGGCCTGTGTTTCCCATTCTGGATTCTAAATTTTTAAATCCTGCTTTTTTATATAACTTCCTAGCATCTTGCATATAAGGAAGTGTTTCTAAATAGCATTTGTCAAATCCGAATTGCTTGGCTTTTTTAAGGCAAATATTCATCATTTTACTTCCTAAACCAATACCACGAGCTTCAGGTAAAAAATACATTTTTTGTAATTCGCACACATTGCCATCATAATTATCTAATTGCTTAATACCTGCACCTCCAAAAATTTCACCTTCTTTTTCAATAATAAAATAAACGGCACTTTTAATATTATAGGTTTCAAAAAGAGTATCTAATAATTTATCTGCATACGCTGTACCAACTTTAGGAACACCAAATTCAATTAAAATAGCTCTTATAGCTTCAGCAATTTTAGGATTGTCTTCTGGTCTAATTTCTCTAATTAGAAAGTCGTTTGGAGTCATTTTAAAATCTTATTTTTGCGATGTGAATATACATGAAAAATATATGAATCGTTGCATTCAATTGGCGAAAAATGGATTGGGAACTACGTATCCAAATCCTATGGTTGGATGCGTTATTGTAGTTGATAATAAGATAATTGGTGAAGGTTGGCATAAAAAAGCAGGAGAGGCTCATGCCGAAGTAAATGCAATTAATGCTGTAAAAGATGAAAATCTGTTAAAAAAAGCGACTATTTACGTTAGTTTAGAACCTTGCTCACATTACGGAAAAACACCGCCGTGCTCTAATTTAATTGTGCATAGTGGTATTAAAAAGGTTGTGATTGGTAGTATTGATACTAATAGTTTGGTTAGTGGAAAAGGGGTTGCCTATTTAAAAAATAATAGTTGTAATGTTATTGTTGGAATTTTGGAAAAAGCTTGTAAAGCATTAAATAAACGATTTTTTACTTTTCATGAGAAAAAAAGACCATTTATAATTTTAAAATGGGCAGAAACTAAAGATGGATTTATTGATAAAATCAGAACTCAGGATTCAGATAATATTCCAAATTGGATTTCTAATAGTTATTCTCAGCAATTAGTCCATAAAATGAGAGCTGTTGAAGAAGCTGTTTTAGTTGGAACAAATACTGTTTTAAATGATAACCCTAGTTTAACCGCTAGAAAATGGTTTGGGGAAAATCCGATTAGAGTTGCGATTGATAAGAAATTAAAAACAGAAACATCTTCTAATTTATTAGATGGAAGTATAAAAACAATTCTATTTACAGAAAAAAATCAAAAAAATGCAGATAATATATTTTATAAAAAAATTGATTTTGATAAAAATATTCCAAAACAAATTTGTGATGTTTTGTATAAATATGAAATTCAATCTGTAATTATTGAAGGTGGAGCTTTTACTTTACAAAGTTTTATAGCTACTAATTTATGGGATGAAGCTTATGTTTTTAAAGGTGAAGTTGTTTTTAAAGAAGGATTAAAAGCTCCTAAATTAGAAAGGAAACCTGTTGAAATTAGATCAATTATTAAGGATACGCTTTGTATTTATAAAAATATCTAATTCTTTAGTTTTTCTAAACTTTGATTTTTCAGTAATTTTAAAATGACTTAATTGTATATTTAATTAATATTTCAATGAATTCTTTAGAAAACGATACATATAAAACGATTAATAAAATTTATGAAGACGCCTTATATAAAGAAAAAGGAAGTAAGTTTATTGGTTATGTTTTTCCAGTTTTAACAGAAGAGGAAGCTAAATTTCATCTTCAGGAATTAAAGAAAAAGCATCATGCCGCAAGGCATTGGTGTTATGCATGGCAAATTGGAGTTCAAAATAAAAAATATCGAGTAAATGATGATGGAGAGCCAAGTAATAGTGCTGGTCAGCCAATTTATGGACAAATTTTATCAAAAGATTTAACCAATATATTAATAGTTGTGGTTCGGTATTTTGGAGGTACAAAATTAGGTGTTGGTGGCTTAATGACTGCATACAAAACTGCAGCAAAGTTGGTTTTAGAGGAAGCAAAAATAGTTGTAAAAACTATAAATATTTCGTTTCTATTACATTTTGAATATGCCAATATGAATAAAGTAATGAAAATAATAAAAGATCAAAATTTAATTATTACAAAACAGAAAATGGAATTGAACTGTGAATTTGAGGTAGAAGTAAGAGAAAAGAACTCAAAAAAAGTTGAGCAATTAATTACCGATTTGCGATGTGTAAAAATTAAGAGATTACTTTAATGTTGTTTTTCAAGTTTCTCTAATAAATATTTTGGAGGTCTGGTTGGTTTATTAGTTTTCATATTTATAAAAACTAAAGTGGTATTAGCAGTAGTTAAAAGTTCATGTTGTTCATTATAAATTTCATACGAAAAATCTATTTTAACTGAAGGTTTGTTAACAAGTGTAGTTTTTAAGGTTAGAAGATCATCGTATTTAGCCGATTTCAAGTAATTTATATTTAGATTAATTACAGGTAACATAATGCCAGTTTCTTCCATTTTTTTATAGGAAACACCTAAATTACGTAACCACTCAATTCTTCCCATTTCTAGGTATTGTGCGTAATTACCGTGATAAGCATAGCTCATTTGGTCTGTTTCAGAATATCTAACTCTAAATTGAATTGTAGATGATAACATAGTATATTTTTAGGTTTTCTTATTTACGTAAAAAAAAATTAATAATCAATAGATATTTTATTTTTTTATAACAAAAAATATTCACATTTTTGTATTGTGATAATGGGAACGTTATTTTACTAAAAATCAGCAAAACTTTAACTTAGAAATACTATTTAAAATATAATGATTAAAACTGCATCAACAGTTTGGAATGAATGTTTATTATTTATTAAGGATAATATTAAGCAACAAGCCTTTAAAACTTGGTTTGAACCAATAAAGCCAATAAAATTATCTGGTGAAGTACTTACAATTCAAGTCCCTAGTAAATTTTTTTATGAATGGTTAGAAGAGCATTATATAAAATTGCTGAGAGTTGCTTTAGTCAAATACTTAGGCGAAGATGCTAAATTAATTTATGATGTGCGAATGGAAAATAATTACAGTAGTGCAAATCCGCATACTGTAAAAATACCTAGTGCAAATAGAAATCCAATTAATCAAAGAGGATTTACAATTCCCGTTGATGTAAATAAAAGAGAACTTAAAAATCCATTTGTAATTCCAGGTATTCAAAAGTTAAAAGTTGAATCTCAATTAAATCCTAATTATAATTTTGATAATTTTATTGAAGGAGATTCTAATCGTTTAGCACGTTCAGCTGGTATTGCGGTGGCAAATAAACCAGGCGGAACTTCTTTTAATCCTTTGTTAATTTATGGTGGTGTTGGTTTAGGAAAAACTCACATAGCTCATGCTATTGGCGTTCAAATAAAAGAAAAGTATCCTGAAAAAATGGTGCTTTATATTTCATCAGAAAAATTTACACAACAATTTATAGATTCTGTAAAAAGAAATAATAGAAATGATTTTATTCATTTTTATCAAATGATTGATGTTTTAATTATTGACGATGTTCAATTTTTATCGGGTAAAACAGGAACACAAGATGTTTTTTTCCACATTTTTAACCATTTACATCAAAACAGTAAACAAGTAATTTTAACTTCAGATAAAGCACCTGTTGATATGCAAGATATTGAACAACGCTTATTATCTAGATTTAAATGGGGATTATCTGCTGAATTACAAGCTCCAGACTATGAAACTAGAGTTTCTATTTTACAAAATAAACTGTTTAGAGATGGTGTTGAAATGCCAAATGAAATTGTTGAGTATATTGCAAAACACATTAAATCTAACGTTAGAGAGTTAGAAGGCGTTTTAATTTCTATGATTGCTCAAGCTTCTTTTAATCGGAAAGAATTCACCCTTTCTTTAACAAAACAAATTGTAGATAAATTTGTTAAAAACACCAAACGAGAAGTTTCTATTGATTATATTCAAAAAATTGTTTCTAACTATTTTGAATTAGATGTGCCAACGTTACAATCTAAAACTAGAAAAAGACATATAGTTCAGGCACGTCAATTAGCAATGTATTTTGCTAAAAGAATGACAAAAGCTTCTTTGGCAAGTATAGGTTCTCAAATAGGAAAAAGAGATCATGCAACAGTACTTCATGCATGTAAAACAGTTGATAATTTAAACGAAACAGACAGGCAATTTAGAAAGTACGTAGATGACTTAACTAAAAAACTCACTTTTTAATTAATGACTAAAATTTTAATGGTTTGTTTAGGAAATATTTGTCGGTCTCCTTTGGCCGAAGGTATTTTAAAATCTAAATTAATTACAAAAGACATTTTAATAGATTCTGCAGGAACAGGTTCCTATCACATTGGCGACTTGCCAGACCTAAGATCAATTGCAATTGCCAAAAAAAATGGTATAGATATTACAAATCAAAGAGGAAGAAAGTTTGTAGTAGAAGATTTTGATAAGTTTGATGTTATTTATGTGATGGATGCTTATAATTATAATGCTGTATTGAAATTAGCACGAAATGAAGCAGATAAAGCTAAAGTAGATTTCATTTTAAATAAAGTTTTTCCAAATGAAAATTTAGATGTTCCAGATCCGTATTCAGGTGGAGATTATGGTTTTAAAAATGTTTTTAATATGTTGTATGAAGCTTGTGAAATAATAGCAAAACAAATTGACTAATGAGTGATAAAAAAGGTGTTTTATATTTAATTCCTACTACTTTAGGAGACAATGAACCTTTAGAAGTAATGCCAATTTCAGTTAAAAAAGTAATTGAAGAATTAGATTATTTTATAGTTGAAAATGAAAAAACTGCTAGAAAATTTATTAAAAGAATTACTCCTAAAAAATCTCAGCCTTCATTAATTATTTTTAAATTAGATAAATATGCCGATGCTTTAGAAATTCAGACCTATTTAGAGGATTGTGATAAAGGTATTTCAATCGGATTATTATCTGAAGCAGGAGTGCCTGCAATTGCTGATCCTGGTGCTGAAATCGTGAAGTTAGCACATCAAAAAAATATTAAGGTTATTCCTTTGGTAGGTCCTTCTTCTATTTTGTTGGCAATGATGGCTTCAGGTTTTAATGGTCAAAATTTTGCATTTAATGGATATCTTCCTATTGATAGTCTTGAACGAAAAAAAGCGATAAAGAGTTTAGAAAAATTATCAAAAGAAAAAGGTCAGTCTCAAATATTTATTGAAACTCCTTATAGAAATGAAAAAATGTTTAATGATTTAAAAAGTACGTTAACACCAGGAACTATGCTTTGTATAGCTTGCAATATTACTTTAAAGGATGAATATATTAAATCGTTAACCATAAAAGACTGGAAAATTGAACCTCCAGATTTAAATAAAAAACCTACTATTTTTATAATTCATAAAGAATAAAAAAAAGCGTAAACACTGTTTACGCTTTTTTTAACCAAAATTAATCAAATTATAAAACAGGATTTTTTGATGCTTCAATGATAGAAGTATCATACCCTGAAAATTGTTTCAAGTAATGTTGTACGGTTGAACCGTAAGCATCTTTAAAATCTAAATTTCCATTACTTCTAAGATATTTTTTTACATTTCCAGCGCCAGCTAAATGAGCCGCAGCTAAAATTCCAGATTCGGTAATTTTAATGTGATTTATAGTTTTACCAGTACTTCTTCTAATATCCTTTCTTAAAATCCATTTATTAACAGAGCAAAGTGCAATAAATGCATCTTCTTGTAATTCAGGATCTTTTAAAAAATGACGAGTGTTGTATATATTAAATCGTTCTAAAGTGGTTCTTCCAAACTGATATTTACCCAAGTACCCTAAAGTATTAATGGTATTATAATTTCCTTGAGATTCTTTGAATGCAACAGCTTCTTTAAAACCAGTAAATGATTTACCAACAAAAGGAATGTTAATTGGTTTTAGATTACTTTGTTCTTTTGTTTGTACTGTACTGTAATATTTGTTTACTATAACAGTATTTTTTACTTTGCTCTTATTTGAAAAGCTTGACACTATAATTACTAAAGCTAGTAAGCTAAATATGATTACTATTTTTTTCATAATTTTACGTTATTGCTTCTAATTATTTCAGCGTGCAAATATACAACAATTTATTAAATATTTAAACATCAAGTTTATAATCACTATTTTTTAAATAATTATTAACATTTATTAGATAAAAATCATAATAATTTAACATTCTATTATGATTTCGCATCTCAAAATTCCCAATTTAAAACCAATATCAAATTGTTTTGAATATTACTAATTCGGCTATATTTTGATATCGTTTCACCGTTATGGGAACAATTAATTTCAAATAAAAATAAGAAGAACTCTTATTCAAAAATCAATAAATGGAAGGTTGCAAGTAGAAAATACATAAATGGTTAGTTTTGGGTAATAAACCACAAAAGGTCAATTTTAAAAATGTAACTTATTAAAAAACAGCAATATATATTTTTATTAAAACTTAATTTTAGCGATTTACTCCTTGTTTTGATAACCATTTTTGATATTTTCTTGCATTTCTATTATGTTGTGCTAACGTTTTTGAAAATTCGTGTTCTCCCATTTTGGTTGTGCTTGCACACATATAGTAGTTGTTGTGATTTGCAGGATTTAGAACTGCATTTATTGAAGATAAATCGGGCATGCTAATTGGTCCCGGAGGTAAACCTACATTTTTATAAGTGTTATAAGGAGAATTTATTTCTAAATCTTTTGTTAGCACTCTTTTGATAATAATAGCATCTTTTTTTCCTTTTTTAATAGCATAAATAATGGTAGGATCTGCTTGTAAAGGCCAATTGTGGTGTAATCTATTTAAATATAAGCGAGCTACTTTTGGTCTTTCTGCAATATTTGCAGTTTCTTTTTGCACAATAGACGCTAAGGTAATTACTTGTACAGGTGTAAGTTTTAAACTAGTTGCTTTAGCTAACCTAGTTTTATTCCAAAAATTATGGTATTCGGAGAGCATTTTGGCTCTTAATTTATCAGGCGTAATATTCCAATAAACTTCATATGTATTTGGTAAATACATCGCTAAAGCAGTATTTTTAGTAAAACCTGCTTTTGTTAAAAAAGAGATGTTATTAAAACTTTTAAGTAAATTTATGGAATCTGCTTCAATTTGTTTTGAAATTCTACCAGCTAATTTTTCTAAATTATCCTGATTGTTAAAGGCTAATTTTACAGGAGTTTGTTTTCCGCTTCGCAATAAATTCACTAATTCATTGTTATTTAATCCTTTTGAGATAAAATATTTACCAGGTTTTATAGTGTTTGGATATTTTTTTTTATTTGCAACCCAAATAAAAGGTTTTACTTTTTTTAAATATGGACGAATTAAACTTTTAACATCTTTAAATGTATTGTGTGTTGGAATGTATAAAAAGCCTTCTTTTATAGTGTTGGGTTTGTATATTTTTGTGTAATAGTTAAATGCAAGTACACCACTAATTACAACCAATAAACTAATTGTTAGTAAAGTGAGTTTTTTAAGATTCATTTTCATTTCTTATTAATTGGTATAGAAATTCATCTTTAAAGTTGTTTTTAGTGTAAACCCAATCTTTTTTAACACCTGTTTTTTTAAAATTAAACTGCTCAAATAAATGGATACTTTTAATATTGTCTGTTGTAATATTTGCATAAATTTGGTGAATACCTAAATAGGTAAAAACGTAGTCTATCAATAATTCTAATGCTTCGGCTCCATATTTTTTATTTTGATGTTTTGGAAGGATTAAAATTCCAATACCAACACGTTTGTGCTGAGGATTAAAATCAAACAAATCTATCATTCCAATGGATACGTTTTCAGTGTTAGAAATCACAAATCTATATTGTTTAGCTTCATAAATATCTTGATGAGCATTTTCAATATATTTTTGTAGTAGATGTTTAGAATAAGGTGTTTGTGTGCCACTAATTTCCCAAAAAGATTCATTATTCTCTGTGCTAAATAAAAAATCTAAATCTTCAGGCTCTAAAGCTCTAAGTGTTATATTTTTTCCGTGTAATGTTGCCATTAAATTGTTATGTTTCCTTCAAATACTTTAACTGCTGGACCTGTTAAAAATACATCAGTATAGATTTTGTTTTTAACGTTAAATGAAACTTCTAATTTTCCGCCAAGTACTTTTAATTTTATAGAATTAGCAGTCGTTTTATTGGTTTTGTTTGCTGCAATTGCAACAGCAGTTGCACCAGTTCCGCAAGCTAAAGTTTCGTCTTCTACACCGCGTTCATACGTTCTCATTTTAAATGCATCATCTGAAATTTGTTCTACAAAATTAACGTTTGCACCTTCCTCAAAATAAGGTTTTCCATATCTAATTTTAGCACCTTTATCTTTAATATTTATAGTGTCAATATCCGATTGAAATATAATATGATGTGGTGATCCTGTGTTTAAAAAAGTATGGTTATCAAACTCTTCAATAGTATCAATATCCATCATTTTTAAACTTATTAAACCTTTTTTTAAAGTAGCAGTATGTTCTCCATCTATCGCCTCAAAAGTGGTGCTAATTTCAATAATATTCAATTCTTTTGCAAAAGCAACAATACATCTTCCGCCGTTACCACACATAGTTCCTTCTTTTCCATTGGCATTAAAATATGTCATTTTAAAATCATAATTTATTGAATTTTCTAATAATATTAAGCCATCAGCTCCAATTCCAAATCTTCTATCACACAATTTGTTTATTAGAGATTGGTTATTTTTGGGAAATAATAAGGCTCTATTATCCATCATAATAAAATCATTTCCTGCACCTTGATATTTATAAAAATGTAAATTCATTATTGCAAATGTACTAAAATTAGTCCTAGTTTGTTTCAAAAATTAAAGCTGTAAAATTAAATGTTAAAATGAGTTAAATAAGCGTTAACAAAGCGTTAAAGTAATTTTTTAGTGTAAAATTAGTTATAATTTTGAATAGTAATTTAAAACATATTAAAAAATGAAAAAACTAATAAGTATTGTGTTGTTTTCAGCTTTAGGAGGTGCTATAACATTAAGTGCTTATAAATTATTTATTGAAAAACCTCAAATTGTTATTGAAAAATCGGTTAAAACAAAACCAGCTGTAGTTCAAACTACTTATGCTAATAATACAAGCAAATCGTTTGAAAATACTGATTTTACGGTAGCTGCTGAAAAAACTTTAAATGCAGTAGTTCATGTAAAAAACACATCAATACAAACCGTTAGAGATCCGTTTTCAGAATTTTTTTATGGACAAGGAAATGCAACTAAGAAATTTTCTCAAGTAGGTATGGGAAGTGGTGTAATAATTTCTCCAGATGGATATATTGTAACTAATAATCACGTAATTAGAAATGCAACAACCTTACAGGTTACTTTAAATGATAAAAAAATTTATAAAGCAAAAATTATTGGTGCAGATCCTACTAATGATATTGCTCTACTTAAAATAGATGCTAAAAACTTACCTCATATTGTATTTGGAGATTCTGATGCTGTAAAAGTTGGAGAATGGGTTTTAGCAGTAGGAAATCCATACAATTTAACTTCTACAGTTACGGCTGGTATTATTAGTGCAAAAGGAAGAGATTTGGACGGAAATGGAAATATTGATTCGTTTTTGCAAACAGATGCAGCTGTAAACCCTGGAAATAGTGGTGGAGCATTAGTAAATAGTAGAGGAGAACTGGTAGGCATAAACACGGCAATTTCTTCTCAAACAGGTTCTTTTATTGGCTACTCTTTTGCAATTCCTTCAAATATAGTTAAAAAAGTAGTTGAAGATTTAATGGAATATGGTAATGTGCAAAAAGCTGTTTTAGGAGTTATGGGAGGCGAATTAACCAATAATGCTGCTCAAAAGTTAGGAATTGATTTTACAGAAGGATTCTATATCTCTAATGTAAATGATGGTTCTGGAGCTAAAAAAGCAGGCTTAAAAAAGGGAGATATTATTACAAAGGTAAACACTGTTAAAATAAATTCATTTGCAGATTTAACAGGTTTTTTAAGAACAAAAAGACCAGAAGATACTGTTACAGTCACTTATTTGCGTGATGGAGAAGAAAATACCACCAATGTTAAATTATCTAAAAATGTAGTTAGTGCAATTTCTACACTTGGTTTAAGTTTAAAAAATTTAAATAAAAAAGAATTGAGTAAATTAAATATTGATAATGGAGTTAAAATTGATGGTATTACCAATAAAGAACTTTTGCATTATGGTGTTCAAAAAGGATATATTATAACTTCTATTAATAATCAAAAAGTAAGTTCTGTTGATGATGTAAATAACATTATTGCTAATAGAAATCACGACGAAGTACTGTACATTGAAATGAGAAATTTAAATGGGCAACAAGAACGATATATTTTTAGATAAATAAATTTTTATAAATAGATTTTTGTTTAAAATCCTTCTCAATATGAGGAGGATTTTTTTTACAAATAAGTGTTGCGAAAACGTTTGAAATTGGTACTTTTGCAACAAAATAACAACACAATTTAAAAAATGAAAGATAACAAGCTATACGAAAAAGAAGTCTCTTTTCAAGCAAAAAGACGAAGAGCAACTATAGAACTAATTCGGTTAATTAGTGATCTATGGTATGATGATACCGTTGAATTGGTTTTATTTAGAAATCAATTATTAGACAGAAATGTTAGTGAAATTTTAAACTTAATTGAATATGCAAGCGATTTTGTAGAAAAGCCAATATCTATTTTTGATACCGTGTTAATTGCTAATGAAATTAAGAAATATAAGTTAGCACCTTCTGAAATAGATTTAGGAAAATTAGTATATGAGTATCATTTAGGAAATAAAAAGCCAAAATTAAATGAATTTGTAGCTGAAAAATTAAATGCTGCTAAAAACGAAAATGGAAATGTACCAAAAGATGTAGTTTTATATGGATTCGGAAGAATAGGACGGTTGTTAGCCAGAGAGTTAATGACTCGTATGGGAAAAGGAAAATTATTACGATTAAGAGCTATTGTTGTTCGCGGAGAAATAAATAAGACTATTTTAGAAAAAAGAGCAGCCTTACTAAGAAATGATTCTGTTCATGGAGATTTCCATGGAACAGTTAACGTTGATACTAACAAAAATGCACTTATTATTAATGGAACAACAGTTTATGTAATTTCATCAAAAAATCCAGAAGATATTGATTATTCTTCTTATGGAATAGATGATGCACTTTTGATTGATAATACTGGGGCATTTAGAGATAAAGAAGCATTGGAACGGCATTTAAAGGCAAAGGGTGTTTCTAAAGTTTTATTGACAGCCCCAGGAGAAGGAATTCCTAATATTGTTTATGGAGTTAATGAAAATGAATATAATCCAGACGAAGTAAATATATTTTCAGCAGCTTCTTGTACTACCAATGCAATTACACCAATTTTAAAGGTTATGGAAGATAATTTTGGAGTAATTAATGGACATTTAGAAACTATTCATGCCTATACAAACGACCAAAATTTGGTGGATAATATGCATAAAAAATATAGAAGAGGTAGAGCAGCCGCTTTAAATATGGTAATTACTGAAACTGGGGCAGGAAAAGCAGTCTCTAAAGCATTACCCTCTTTTAAAGGCAAACTAACTTCGAGTGCAATACGGGTTCCCGTACCTAATGGTTCATTAGCAATTTTAAATTTACGTTTAGAAAATGCGGCAAGTAAAGAAACTGTTAACCAAATAATGAAAAAGAATGCTTTAGAAGGTAATTTGGTTGAACAAATTAAATATTCATTAAGTAACGAGTTGGTTTCTTCTGATATTGTAGGTACAGCATCTCCAGCCATTTTTGATAGTCATGCAACCATTTCAAGTAATGATGGTAAAAATGTAATTTTATATGTTTGGTACGATAATGAATATGGGTATAGTCATCAAGTTATGCGTTTGGCACGCTATGTTGCACAAGTAAAAAGATTCGCTTTTTATTAAAAATATAGCAACTTATATTGCTTAAATAGATAAATATTAAAATTATCTTTGTTAGATGAAATTTTCAGAAGCTACCAAAGGTTTTTTATTGGCATTTATTTCAGTTATTGCTGTTTCTAATGTATATATTTTTAGCAAAGCAGCCTTAATGGAAGTACAAATTGCTCAATTTGGAGTGTATTGGTTTGGCTTTGGATTACTTTGGATTTTAATTTTTGCATGGTTTAAAAAAACGTATTCTAAAATTAAAGATCTTTCATTAAGAAGTTATTTAATTTTAATTATTTTAGGAATAAATCAGGTTTTTGGAACTTATTTTTTCTTTAAAGCGTTATACACTATTTCGAACCCTTCTATAGTTTCTTTTATTGCTAATTTATCTCCAGTACTAGTTGTATTTTTAAGTTTTTTAATATTAAAAGAACGATTTAACAAGATTGAATTAGCAGGAATGCTATTGGCGTTATTTGGAGCTTTTATCATTAGTTATAAAGGAAATACAAATTTAAATACGATGTTTATAAATGGCACTCAGTTTATTTTGTATTCAAGTATTTTTGGAGCTACAAATGCAGTAATTGTTAAAAAAAATGTGGCGATTATTAATCCTATTATTTTAACAATAAGTAGGAGTTTTTTCTTATTGATTTTCTCCTTTTTTTTACTGAAATACTTGAATCTATCTTTAGAAATACCTGTGAGTGCATTAAAAAATATTTTTATCGGCTCAATTTTGGGACCATTTTTAACCGTAATAACAGGGTATATTTCCTTAAAATATATTCCGCTTTCTCATAAGGCAATAATAATGAGTACAAAAGGATTGTTTGTATTGTTTGGTTCTTATTTATACTTTGGAAATTTCCCAAAAACTATTGCTATAATTGGAGGGTTTATTACAATTATAGGTGTTTTATTAATTGCTTACGGAAAAATAAAAAAGAAACAAAAGTTGAAATATATAAATACTACTATGTAAAAAAGGCTATCTAAAAAGTCTTGAAAACTGTCATTCTAAACCTGCCAGTAGCAGGTGGGCTTGATTGAGAATCTCTTACTGATTACCAGTTGTTATGAGAACCTGAAACACCCCGATAGTCAGGGTAGATTGACGAAAATTCCACTTTTTAGATAGCCTTTTTTATAATAAATTTTATTAAAAAATTAGGTGAAAATTATTTGAGTTCTATCACCGTCACAAAGTTCATAGAATTGTCCAATAGTTATAATATCAGAAACTTCATCTGATAAGTCTTCTTTCTTTAATTTAAACATGTCAACAGCTAGTTTGCAAGCATAAATTGTACCACCACCAGCAGTAATCATTTCTAAGAATTCATCAACAGGAGGCATATCTAATGCTTCCATTTGTTTACGCATCATCCCAGAAACTGCAGATTCAACTCCAGGTAATCCACCAAGTACGGTAGGAAAAGGTAGCCCGCCAGGCATACGCATTGCTGGGTTTCCAGTGGTTGCGGTATGTAAATGATTCATTGTTTTTTTTGTAATGCCATCCAATCCAAAAAAGGTGAAAAACACATTGGTTTCAATACCTTCCATAACAGCACCATTTGCCATAACTAAAGTTGCATACACATCTTCTAAAGATCCTTTTGCACAAATCATGCAAACTTTTTCTAAAGGTTTTTTTTCTTGATTTTCCATAATAAAGAGTTATTTGTTAACTCGTTGTGCGTTTTTTTGATAAAAAAATGTATTGAGAACAACTGTTTTTAAATAAAAAACCTATTCTCGATACTAATTTTAAGCCTAAAAAGGCTAAAATTCACTCGAATTGACGAAATTTTATCAAAATGCACAATGGGTTATTTGTTAATAATTAAATGCAACTAGTTGGTTTTGGAATTCCTGCTATTTTTGATGAGAATTTTAAAGGTCCTTTAGGAAATAATTTATAAAGTTCTTTAATATCTACCACTCCAGATTTACCTACTTTTCTAATTGTCAATCCTTCTCCTGCTTTTGTTTTCTCACGTAAATAATTGATTACTTCAAAATGTTTATCGGTTAATTCAATACCTAGTTCTTTCGCAATTTCTTTTGCGATATCTTCGTTCCATTGATTCATATCTTCAAGATATCCATCATCTGTAACTTGTACTTGAGCGTTTGCTATTGTTTTTACTGCCATAATTTTAGTTATTTTATTGATTATTTTTCTTTTATTTTTACATCTTTAGATACGTTTTTCATAAAGGTAATGCCATATCCAAGTGCTTTTTTCATTTCTGGGCTATTCATTTCTTTTAGAACTCTCCAAACTGAATAAGAAGGTACACTTTCGGTTTCCATACTATTAAATGCTTTTATTGCATTTTGCATAGTACCTAAAACTTCTGGTTGTGTCATTTCCTTAATAACTGAAAGTATTGAAACTACATTATCTGCTAGTTCTTTAATGTCTTCTGGGGTAAAGCCTGTTATAATATTATCTATGACAGGACCAAGTTCTTTGAAGAATGAGAAGTAGCCTTTTTGATTATAAACTTGTAGTTGCTTAGTAAAATCAATAATAGCTTCATTTGCAATTGGACCTGCTTCTTTTGAGAAGTCAAAAGCCATTTCAAAAAGATTCATAACAGTTTTAAAATGTCCTATGTTTTTAAGTATAGTAACTACTAAATCTGTAACTTCTGCAGGATTTATTTCTACCTGTCTTTTATCTAATTCTTCAACGGTAGTGTCGTAAACATCTTTACCAATAATTGATAAATCACTAACTAAATCGTCAACTACAGTTGAGTTTAGTCTTTGCTGATTAACATATTCTAAAATTAAATCTAGTTTTTTGTCTAGCACATCTATTTGCGATTGTACATTTTGTTCTTTCATTACAGATCACTTATTAGTTATACACGTTGTTTTCCTGCCATGGTCATATCTGCTTCAATAGGAAGTTCTTTACCTTTTACTAATATGTGCCAATAAATCCAGCGGAATAATATTTTTCCATAATGGTTCATTTTTGTATTTTTTAGCAAACCGAAAGGCCCAATTCCAGGTAGTGGAAAGGTTCCTGGCAAAGGTTCTGTTATATAATTAAAATCGATTAAAGCACCTTTACCATAGCCTGTTTCAATATAGCAGTTTGCATGTCCATCAAATTTAGCTGGTAATTCTCTACCTTCCATTGCAGCAAGAATATTTTCCATTAAAATTTCTCCAGCAAAATGTGCTACAGAACCCGCTTTAGAAGTTGGTAAATTGGCGGCATCACCAATAACAAAAATATTTTCAAACTGATCAGATTGTAACGTGTATTTATTTGTTTTTACATAATTCATATCGTCACCTAAACCACTTCTTTCAATCATGTCAGAACCCATATTAACAGGTACAATAGTTAAAATATCAAATGGGATTTCACGTTCATCATAAGAAACAATTTTTTTATTCTCATTATCAACATGTTCTAAATAGAAATCTGGAACCACTTTAATATTTTTTTCTTCCAATAATTCTCCTAACATTTTTGAAGCTACGGGTTTTGTGAAAGCACCAGACATTAAGGTAACATAGGTTATATTTACTTTGTCTCTAATTCCTCGTTTGGTAAAATAAGCTTCTGCCAAACAAACAAATTCAATTGGAGCAACTGGGCATTTATAAGGTAATTCTGCAATACACATCACTAAATTTCCTCCTTTAAAATCTTTAAATCTTTTGTGTAATGCCAGTGCACCGTCAATGGTATAGAAATCAAAAATATCTTTATACCATAATTTATCTTTTAAACCTGTTGTTTCTGAAGGTCGTGTTTGTGTACCTGTTGCAATAATTAAAAAATCATAATTTAAAACTTTACCACCTTCTAAATAAACTTTGTTTTCCTCGCCAACAATTTTATCTATTGGGCTAAAAATTACTTCGGCTCCAGCAGGGAAAAAATCGTATTTTGGTTTGGTTACATCTTCTTTTTTATAAACACCAAATGGAATAAATAGAAACCCAGGTTGGTAATAATGTGTTTTATATTGGTCAACTATAGTTACTTTCCATTCTTCTTTATCTAATTCTTTGTATAATTTATTCAGCATCATAGTGCCTGCAGTACCTGCACCTAAAATTAGTAAGTTTTTCATATTTAGTTATTTGTATTTATTATTCTTTTATTTTACGCTGTAAAGTTACTAAGGTTACATATAGATTTATATGACAAATATCATATTGAAATGTAACTAAAGTTACGTTAATAAAGTATTTAAAGAAGCTATAATTTCAAATAAATATTGTAAAAAATAATGTTTATTTTTAGCGAAGAAAATTTATGATATGTCATTGAATATTGAAAATAGAATAAACCAATTAAGAGAAGAGCTTAGAACTCATAATTATAATTATTATGTGCTTGATAATGCAACTATTTCTGATTTTGAATTTGATACTAAATTGAAAGAATTAGAAAAGTTAGAAAATGAAAATCCTCAATTTTTTGATGCAAATTCTCCTACACAAAGGGTTGGAGGTGAAGTTACTAAAAACTTTAAAACAGTTACGCATAAAAACAGAATGTATTCTTTAGCAAATTCCTATTCATTAGAAGATTTAAAAGATTGGGAAACAAGAATTAGAAAATTGGTTGATGATGAAAATATTGAATATTCATGCGAGCTAAAATATGATGGTGCTTCTATAAATTTGGTATATGAAAAAAGAATTTTAGTTAGAGCAGAAACTCGTGGAGACGGCTTTCAAGGTGATGATGTTACTACAAATGTAAAAACTATAAAATCTATTCCATTAATATTAAAAAGTGATTTTGTTCCTAATTTTGAAATTCGTGGTGAAATTATTCTTCCTTTAAAAGGTTTTAATAAAATGAATGCCGAAAAAATGGAAGCAGGTGAAGATCCATATAGTAATCCAAGAAATACAGCAAGCGGTAGCTTAAAAATGCAAGATAGTGCCGAAGTTGCAAAGCGACCTTTAGATTGTTTATTATATCAAATTGTAGCGGATAAATTACCTTTTAATACTCATTTTGAAGCATTAAAAGAAGCAAAAAAAGCAGGATTTAAAGTGCCTAATACCATACAAGTTTGTAAATCTATAGATGAAGTTTTTAAATTTATAAATTCCTGGGAAGAAAAAAGACACAATTTACCTTATGAAACTGATGGAATTGTAATTAAAGTAAATTCTTTACAGCAACAAGATGAATTAGGCTTTACGGCAAAAACGCCACGTTGGGCAATTGCCTATAAGTTTAAAGCAGAGCAAGTAAGTACCATTTTAAACGAAATAACCTATCAAGTTGGTAGAACAGGTGCCATAACACCAGTTGCCAATTTAAAACCCGTACAATTAGCTGGAACCATTATAAAAAGAGCATCCTTGCATAATGCAGATCAAATTGCAAAGTTTGATATAAGAGTTGGTGATACGGTTTATGTTGAAAAAGGAGGCGAAATTATCCCTAAAATTGTAGGTGTAGATTTAACTAAAAGACCAATAAATTCTGTACCAACGGTGTATATAACATATTGTCCGGATTGTAATACGGAATTAGTTAGAACTGAAGGTGATGCCAAGCATTATTGTCCTAATTTCTATGGCTGTCCAACACAAATTACAGGTAGAATTCAACATTTTATTAGTAGAAAAGCTATGAATATTGATGGATTAGGAGCAGAAACTGTTGAGTTGTTATTTAAAGAAGGACTAATTAATAATTATGCCGATTTATATGAATTAGAAGCGTCACAAATAATTCCTTTAGAACGAATGGCAGAAAAATCAGCCGAAAATATTATTTTAGGAATAAAAGCTTCTAAAAAAGTACCTTTTGAAAAAGTTTTATTTGCCTTAGGAATCCGATTTGTTGGTGAAACTGTCGCTAAAAAATTAGCTAAACATTTTAAATCGATTGAAAATTTAAGTAAAGCTTCTTTTGATGAATTAATTAATGTGGATGAAATTGGAGATAGAATTGCTGAAAGTGTACTTGAGTTTTTTAGAAATTTGGTAAACATACAATTAGTAGAACGATTAAAATTCTATGGTGTTCAATTAGAAATTAAGGAAAGTGATTTAGAAAACACTTCCAATAAACTAGAAAATAAAGTATTTGTTGTCTCTGGGGTTTTTGAAAATTTCAGTAGAAATGAGTTAAAAAAATCAATTGAAGATAATGGAGGAAAAGTATCAAGCTCTATCTCTAAAAAAACGGATTATATTATAGCAGGCGATAAAATGGGACCAAGCAAAAAACAAAAAGCAGAAAACTTGGATATTCCACTAATTGATGAAATAACTTATAGTAAAATGATTGAATAACTAGAAATTAACGATTATTCTATTTCGTCTAATAGTTATTTTACCTTCATTTTCTAAATGTTTAAGCATTCTAGAAACCACCACTCTAGAGGTGTTTAAATCATCAGCAATTTCTTGATGCGTAATTTTCAGTACGCTATCTTTCATTATTTTTACCTTATCTGATAAAAATTTGTAAAGTCTATCATCTAATCTCATAAAAGCCAAACTATCAATAGCTTCTACCATTTCAATTAAACGAACGTGATAACTATCAATAATAAAATGTCGCCAAGTTTCGTATTTTTTTAACCACTCATCAATTTTATTTACAGGTATAAATATTGCTTCAGTTTCTTTTTCAGTTATAGCTTTTAAAATACTTTTTCGTTTGTTTATACAATTTACAAATGATATGGCACAAGTATCTCCTTTTTCTAAAAAATAAAGCGTTATTTCATCACCTTTTTTATCTTCTCTAATTACTTTAACGGCTCCATTTAAAATAAGTGGAATGTGAGTCATATTGTCTCCAATATTAATAATTAACTCACCACTTGTTAGTTCTCTATAAGTTCCTAATTCGCAAATTTCATTAATCAATTCTTTTTCAAAAATATGTGAGTAATAATCGGAAAGTTTTTCTTTGATGAATGCTTTTTCGGTTGTCATTAGTATAAAATTAGATGATTTACACAAAGATACGATATATCAAAAATAAAACTCTTGATAAATGTCAAGAGTTTTATTAAAATTTAATTTTTTATCAAAAATTAGCAACCTCCTTCAGCTACTTTCTTTTTCTTTTTGGTAAGTTTAATTACTTTTTTACGAACAATTTTTTTAGTTTTAATTCCTCCTGAACTTGCCTTTTTCATATAAGCTGCATAATTATATTGCTCTTTTTCTAAAGGATAATCACTTATGGAAAATTTATTGTTAATATAATTTGTTTTGACACATAATAATTTTACATTTTTATATCCCATTTGTGTTAATAGCATCCAAGCTCCACTAGCTTCACCAGGTTCTGAACCATACAAAACTATAGTTTTATGTTGTGTTTCAAGGTGCTTCAAATATTCCTTATTCTTTTTTTCTAATAAATTAGCTGTGTAAATGTTTTTAGAATTTTTTAAATGACCTTTACTATATTTAAAAGCATTTCTAATATCTATAAATGCTAAATTATTGATAGTAGTAGCAAAGATATCTTTTTGATAAAGTATATAATTTTGAGAAGCTATTGGTTTTAAGGTTAATTCTATATTTTTTTTGAAAATATTATTTGGTTTTTTAAAACTTAATACACCAATAAGTACAGCTAAAATAATAATTACTGCTGAAAATGAAATTCTTTTTGTTTTTTCTAATTCTTTCATGATTTTAAACTATTAAAATTTGTATTAGCAGCCACCTTCAGCAACTTTCTTTTTCTTTTTGGTAAGCTTAATCACTTTTTTAGGCTTTACTTTTGTTGTTGTAGTTTTGTTATTTCCAACACCAAAATACATACCTGCAGCTTTTCTAAAATCATATTGTTTAAAAGCTAATTCAGGCTCGGTTACTTTAGGTTCTTTAGGGTTAATAATAGTATTAAACCATTCATTTAATCCTCCTTTTAAAACATAAATGTGTTTGTATCCCATTCTATTACACAATTGCCAAGCTTGATCAGCATAGAAATTATCGTTTGAAAATAAAACAACATCATATTCATCTTGATTTAAATACGCTTCTGAATCTGAAGATAATACATCTTCTAAAGGAATGTTTACGGCATTTGGTAAGCTAAAAGAATCGTAATCTTCTTTTTTACGTACATCAATTAATAATAAGTTAGGATCTTGTTTTATTATTTTATCTGCAATTTGGTCTGTGGTAATATAACGTTCTGTACTCATTATGTTAAGTAGAAAAGATTCAGGTTTTATTCCTGAATTTTTTTCATATTTAGGTAATAAAACTAATCCACCAGCTAATATTATAAGTAAAGCAGCAAGTACTTTGTACTCCGTTTTTACTATTACTTTTTTTATTTTATAGGTCTTTGACATAATAATTAAATTTTAATAGAAAACTTTTTTAACTCTTTTTCGAATTACATCTACAACGTAAAAAGTAATTACTGCAAGAATAGCAAATAAGAATATAAACCAATAAGGAGAAATTCCTAATGAATCAGATATGGTAATTCGTCCCAAGTATGAACTATCAAATAAAGGCTCGATAAAATCATATAATTCTGAGAATATAAATATTCCTATAAAAATACCTAACATAGTTGCCATAGCATCAATTTTACCTATGGCGGCAGCACAAAGCGTTGTTCCTGGACAAAAACCTCCTAAAACAAAGCCTAGTCCCATAAATACGCCTCCTGTTATAGCACTCCAAGTATAAGTTGGTAAAACAAACAATTCTTCTATGTTTACAAGTTCTAAGTAATCCATATAATAAACACCTATCATAGCAACAAGTGCTGCGGTAAAAAATACCTTAAGCACAGCAAAGTCATATCCGTAAAAAGTACCTACTATTTTTCTTGAAGATGAAAATCCAGAAGCTTCTAAAGTAAAGCCAAAAACAATACCAATTAATATTGCAATTACAAAATTCCATTCTGGAGGAATTATACCGTTTGGAATCAATGGTCCCATATTATTTTATTTTTTAATTAATTAAATCCAGTTTTTTCTAAAAAAGTATGCAAAGGCATATCCGCTTCCAAATATGGAGATTACCGTAATAAAACCACCTAGTGATAATACTGCCATACCACTTAAACCAGCACCACTTGTACAACCTCTTGCTAATTGTGCTCCTAGACCAAAGAATACACCACCAAGTAATGCTACAATTAATCTTTTTTTGGAACTAATTTTAGGAGAGTGTTGTACATATAATTTAAGTCTTCCACTTAATGCTCCAGATAAAAAACCCCCAATGATTAAACCTAGTGCTTCGTAAACCAACCAAGTATTCATAGGCGAATCTCCTTTTTTAATAAATCTATCGTAATAGGCATTATTTTCAGCATGAGTTGGTGCTATGTCATCAACAATAGTAACTACAGTACTTTTAAAGGCACCACTGGCTCCGGGTCCTCTTCCTGTAATGTAAAAGGTAAATAGAATTAGTAATCCAAGTATTAATCCACCAAAATATGGATTCCAATATACATGGCTATTTTCTTCAATATGAACTTTCATTTTTTAATTTTTTTAATTAATATAAATATCTTGTTAACTGTCCAGCATTTACCATAACTATTCTAAATATCAACCCTCCAATTAAAATTAATATTGCAGGAGCAATTATAGGAACTTTAAATCCTATAATTTCAGATAATTCTAAAGTAAATGGGACAAGGAGTCCTAATATGATTACAAAAACAAAGAACATTACCGTATAGGAACCACCAAGTAATACTTCCATAGCTTCTAATTGAACCTGAGATCCTGCATACATACTCATAAACATATGAACAATTAAAGCTAATTCTATAAAAATAAGGGCTAAATCTATTTTACTTATTAAAGTGCGTTCAAAATGATTTTTAGTGAATAACAAAATCCCTGCAGCACCTGTAGATAACCCTGAGGTTAAAAATAAAGGGCCTAATATGGCAGTATTCCATAATGGTCTAGCATTAAATGCAGATAATAAAATACCTGTATAAATTCCTAAAACTAAAGTTAAAGGTATTAAAGCAATTGCCATTACTTTTCTGTTTTTAATTAAAAATTTCTCAAATGTTTCCAACTTCAAAAATTTTAATCGTTTAAACGTTTGTAATTTTGCTTCCAATTTCGGATAAGTTTCTCTATAATAACTAAATACCCAAAGTATAGAAATAGGTGTTGTAATTAAAAGCACCCAAGCTCCCCATGACATTGGAGACTGAATTCTGACTGTAGTATATAATTGCCAAACATAAAGTTTGTGTGTTAAGTCAAAAAATAAAGCTGCTAAACCAATTATTAGTGCTATTGGGGCAATAATTGGTGCGTATTTAACTGTTGCAGGCATTTCATCCTCTTTTTTAAGAAGATAAAATAAAGCTGCAAAAAACAAAACACCTGCTGCTAAACCTCCTAAAAATAAATATAAAGATATTTCCCAATGCCAAATTTGTAAATATGGGTCTATATTTGGAATATGTCTTCCACTCACGAAAATTTCTTCTTGCATAATTATAATTTTATTTAATTAAATAATATACGTTTGGACTTGTTCCTGCTTCAGGAGCCAAAACTTTGTGTTTTCTGGTTTGTAATAGGCTAGAAACCTCGCTTGTAGGATCGTCTAAATCGCCAAAATACATACATTTAGTAGGGCAAACTTCAACACAGGCAGGATTTTGACCTTTTTCTAATCTGTGATGGCAGAACGTACACTTATCCACATATCCACCTTCAGGGTGTTGATAACGAGCATCGTAAGGACAAGCTTCTATACAAGCACCACAGCCTATACATTCATCGTGAGTAACCAAAACAACACCGCCTTCTACAATATGACTTGCTCCAGTAGGGCAACAACGTACACAAGGTGCGTTATCACAATGATTACAGCGTTCAGATTTTAATTCTAATTCTACGTTAGGGTAAGTGCCGTCAACAGTTTCTGTAACCCAATCTCTACAATACCCCATTGGAACATTGTTTTCGGTTTGGCAAGCCACAACACAATCACTACAACCAACACATTTTAATGTGTCTATAACCATTGCATATCTCATACTTTACTATTTTTATGTGGATCTTCAGTTAATATTTTTACAAAATTGCCTCTAAGTGCTGTTCCTCCCATTAATGGATCAACAGGTATTTTAGACATCATTAGTGTATCACTTTCGCCTTTACCAAATGCTCTAGATAATTTTTTATTGGTATGTCCAAACCCATGGTACATATACACAGAATCATAACGAATTCTCTCAGTAACTCTCACTTTTATTGAAAAAGTTGAATCAATGCCATCTTGGTTTTGTAACCAAACGAGTTGGTCATTCTTTAAACCTATTATTCGAGCAATTTTAGGATTTACCCATAATTTATTTTCAGATTTTAATGCAAATAAATTTGGATTATTAGTAGTTCTACTAAAGGTATGCATAGGAGCTCTTCCATAATTTAATCTATAAAAACCTTGAGGAGGTTCAGGATGTGCTGTGTAAACAGGTATTGGATCAAAACCATTTGAAGCTAAATCATCAGAATAAAATTCTATTTTACCACTATTAGTTCCAAATTCAAAGTCTTCGCCATCTTCCATATATAAAGGTGTTTTTCTTTCAAATTTTTTGACACCTAATCTTTTCATTTCTTCTAAAGATGAACCAACTTGTTCTAATTGCCATTTAATTATATCTTCAAAATCGTCATACTGAAAGTAATCATGCAATCCTAAGCGTTCTCCTAATTGTTTGCACATCCACCAAGCTGGTTTTGAGTCGTATTTAGGTTTAGCAACAGGTTGTCTAAGTGCAAGTGAAGGTGTTCTTTTTGCTGCATTTCTTATGCCATCATAACGTTCTAAATAAGTACATTCAGGTAAAACTACATCAGCATAACCTGTAATTTCCATTGGCATAGTATCTACTACAGCAATAAATTCAACTGCATCCATTGCTTTTAAAATCATTTCACGTTTAGGAACCGTATTTATTAAATTGGTACCAGCAATAATCCATGCTTTAATTGGATGTTCATCATCTTCACCAGGTATTGAAGATTTAATTAATTCTGAAGTAATACCCATTTCAGCATAAGGATATTTCGCCCCTATTTCTTCCCAACCCCATTTTGGTTTTGGATAAGCTGGATGTGGAAATTTAGGAAGATCTACTTTTTCTTTAAAGTAAAATCCACCTCTTTTTCCCCAAGAACCTAATAATCCATTAAGCATTGCTATTGCACGCTCTCTTTGAGAATCATCACCATACCAAACAACGTGGCGTCCTGGGTGAACAATTACTGAAGGAGCGGCAGCAGCCATTAATCTAGCAGTTTCTCTAATTTTTTCTGGTTTTATGGTTGTAATTCCATACGCCCATTCAGGAGTAAGGTCTTTTACATGTTCTTTAAGTTCTTTAAAGCCATAACCATATTTTTCAATGTAAGCTTTATCGTATAATTTTTCTTCAATAATAACATGCATCCAAGCTAGTAATAAAGCAATATCAGTAGCGGGTTTAATTGCTAACCAATGTTGTGATTTACTTGCCGCAGTTGAAAGTCTAGGGTCAACAGTAATAATAGTGGCATTATTATCTATTGCATCAGACATTTCTTGCACTTGGCTATTGTGCATATTTTCACCAATATGAGAACCGATTAGCACTAAGCATTTGGTATCTCTAATATCAGTAGGTTCAGGAGAGCCAATCCAGGAACCAAGTGTTAATTCAAATCCAGTTTCTCTTGGTCCTCTACATTGGGCGTAAGCTGGTTCTGCAATAGTATCTGAGCCATAAGCTTTAAACAAATGTTCTAAATGGCTTCCTGGTGAACCGTGTTTTAATAAAGCAAAACTTTCTGCTCCGTATTTAGATTTTATAGCTGTCATTTTTGAAGCAATTAAATCTAAAGCTTCTTTCCAAGATGCTTTTCTAAAAGTTTGTTTACCATCAACAGTAGTTCTAATTAATGGTGTTTTTAAACGATCTTCGTCATTGTACATTCCAACTCCGCCTGTTCCTCTTGGGCATAAACGTCCGTAACAATGTGGGTCAGTTTCATTTCCTTTAATTTTAATAATTTCTCCTTCATCATTGGTATATGCCCATGCGGCACATTTCCAAAAACAAACCTCGCAGTAAGTAGCAGTTTTATTAAATTCACCAGCAACATTTTGTTTAACTAACTTATCTAAATAAGTATTAGCGCCAAACATATTAAGTGCTGATGTAGATGCTGCTACACCTCCTAAGCCTAGGGCAGAAATTTTAATAAATTTTCTTCTTGATGTAGTCATAAGTGTATTTATTTTTACAGGTGTAAAGTTATCTACAAACTAAGTATTTACATATGACAAATATCATATTCATAAATTTGCAAAGTAACTAAAGTTACGTAATCGTTTGATAATCAGTATTTAATATGTTACTTAAGTAACATAAAACACATAACAAGTTGATTGAATGGTATCTAAAATTAGTGAAATTTTATATGATAAAAAATAAAATGATTTAAATTATTGTAAATTTGCGTAATTAATTTTAGGATGAGAATAAAATATTTTAAAGTCTTTCTTTTTGGTGTATTAGCATTAACGATTTTTATTTTTTTAATATTAAAAAATGAAAAATTATTTTCAAATTTTGAAGTTGATAATACAAATTATATTAAAGTATTACCCCAAAGTAAAGAATCATGTTTGCAATGCCATCAAAATACCACTGGTTATTCTCAATATCACAATCCTAAATTAATTGGTTGTGCTAGTTGTCATCTAGGAAATACAGAATCTTCAAATAAAAATGAAGCTCATAAGGGAATGATTATAATTCCTGGTAACTTATCAGATGCTAAACAAACGTGTGGAAAATGCCATACTGAAGAATTACATAAAATTGAGAATTCTTTAATGACTACTAATAGTGGTATAGTTGCAGTAGATAAATATATTTTTGGTGAAGCAGATTCTCCAAATTATTATTATCATATAAAAGATGTAAAAAATTCGGCAGCAGATAAGCATATTAGAGATTTATGTGCGAATTGCCATTTAGGTACAGAAAAAACAACGTTTGGAGCAATTACAACTATTAGTAGAGGAGGAGGTTGTAATGCTTGTCATTTAAATTATTCTGAAAAGGCTGTTGAGGATTTACATAAATATTTAAAATCTGGTAAAAAAGAATTGCCAAAATTTCATCCATCAAATGATATTTTTATAACAGATAATCATTGCTTTGGATGCCATAGTAGATCAAGCAGAATTTCAACAAATTATGAAGGTTGGCAGGAAACGTTAATAGATGCCGATACTTTAAAAAATGATAAAAAATACAGAATTTTAGGAGGAAATAGAGTTTATACCAAAAAACAAGAAGATGTGCATCATTCAAAAGGAATGTTGTGTATTGATTGCCATTCATCACATGAAGTTATGGGTGATGGTAAAAAATATGCACACGAGGAACAAGCCGTAAAATTACAATGTGCCGATTGCCATTTTAAAGATAAACCCACTACTATTCCGTATGATTCTTTGGATGCTGAAAGTTTGAAAGTTTTTTTACATCGGAATTACACACATCAAAAAAATAGAATTTTAGTCGCTAAAAAAGATCATCATCCGTTAGTAAATACCTTTGTAGATTCCTTAGGTAATGCTTTTTTAATTGGTAAAGGTGATGGAAAATTACATAAATTATCACCTCGACCAGAAGTTTGTGCAAGAGATAACGTACATAGTGATGTTAGTTGCTCTAGTTGTCATTCCACTTGGACTTCACGTTGTATAGGTTGCCACACAGGTTTTGATAAAAATGAACCTCGTGCTTTTGATTTATTAGATAAAAAATATGGTAAAGGACAATGGAAAGAATATGTTGCTGAGTTTTCATCGTCATTGCCAACCATGGGAGTTAGAGAATCAAAAACTGAAAAACTAATTGAACCTGCAATTCCAGGAATGATTTTAACTATTGATAAAGGAAGTTATAAAGGTAAAAAAGAAGGAGAAGACGTTTCTTTCCATAGATTATATGCACCAAATTCGCCACATACTACTTCAAAAAAAGTAAGAGATTGTAAAAGTTGTCATACAAATTCAGCAGCCATTGGTTATGGAAATGGACAATTAAATTACACTATTAATAATGGAGTTGGAACTTGGAAGTTTTCACCAGATTATGCTTTAAATGAATATGATAGTTTACCAGAAGATGCCTGGATTCCGTTTTTAAAACCAGTAAAAAAAGGTATTGTAAACTCAACACGATTAGATTTTAGACCGTTTACAGTTAAAGAACAAAAGCAGCTTTTAACAGTTGGAGCTTGTTTGCAATGTCATAAAGATAATTCTAAAATAATGCAGCAAAGCTTAGTTGAAGGGATAAATCCATTATTGAAAAAATTAAGCAAAAAATGTATCTTGCCAACTTGGAATTAATTGATAATGAATAAAATTAAAGTTACTTTTTTTGTATTTGTATTAGCATCTATTTTAGATATTGTTGGAATTATTTTTTCAATACCAATACTTATCTATATTTTTAAACCATTAATTATATTTTCACTACTATTTTTATACGTGTTCTCTTTACCAAAAAGATTAAAGTGGTATGTAATGGCATTGGAACTTTCTTTTTTTGGTGATGTTTTGTTACTGTTTACTGGGAATCTGTTTTTTATTGCAGGATTAGTATCCTTTTTATTGGCACATATTTTATTTATTAAAATTGTAATTTCTAGAATTAAAACAGTTAATTTTTTAAAATTAGCTATTTCTGTAATTCCGTTTTTAGTTACTTTTATTTTGTTAATTTTTACATTGAAAGATTCACTTCACGAAATGTTATTACCCGTAATTATTTATGGGGTAATAATTTCAACATTTGGTACCGTTTCATTATTGGCTTATTTAAATAAGAAATCAAAAAAGTCGATGTTGATGCTTTTTGGAGCTATTTTCTTTATGATTTCCGATTCACTTTTGGCAATCAATAAGTTTTACAATCCAGCCCATATTCTCGAAGTTATTGTGATGGCAACTTATGTAATAGCTCAATATTTAATTTTTAAATCGATGATCCAAAAAAATGTGTTGCAAAGTTAGGGTTTTATTACTGCAATCGTTTGTGAAGCCCAATCTGGAAATTCATTGATATCAATATGAAAAATAACTTTTCCTAAGGTTAAGGTAGCAATTGAAATAACTATAATTGCTACTAAATTTATAAAAAAACCTACTTTAATCATATCTATCATTTTTATTTTTCCTGAACCAAATATGATTGCATTTGGTGGGGTAGCTATTGGAAACATAAAAGCCATGCTTGCTGCTAAAGTAATTGGTAACATTAATAATAAGGGGTTTAATTTAAGCTGAACTGCAAGTCCAGAAATGATAGGTAACATCATTTCTGTAGTTGCAGTATTAGATGTAAACTCAGTTAATAATGACATTATTCCAGTTAAAGCAACCACTATAGATGATGTTGAAAATGTGCCTGCATTTGCTAAAATAGTTCCAATATAGGTTGATAAACCGGAGTCAATAAACCCTTTAGCAAGTGCAAATCCTCCTCCAAATAAAAATACAATACGCCAAGGTATTTTTTTAATAATGTTCCAGGTTACTAAAGATTCATTTTTTTTAGAAGATGGAGTGACAAATAATAATGTAGCAATAAACATAGCAACAGTTCCGTCATTTAAAAATTTAGGATGTTTAAATAATAAACTCCAGCCAGGTGTGGTTATAAAACCTAAATCAATACTTTTTCGAAACACCCAAAGTAATGCCAATACAACAAATAATATGAATACTCTTTTTTGTTCTAGAGTTACTTTCCCTAGTTCGTTATGTTTTTCTTTAAAAAAAGATTTAGGAAGTTTTTTTAGTTGATGTTTGGGTTTAAAAATGAGATATAAAAAAAGCAAAATAAACCAAAACATGAAGATTGTAATTGGAAGGGCAAAAGTAATCCATTGTCCAAATGAAATTTCAGGAGCATTTGGGAAAATAATTTCATAAATTCTTAAAAAAGATAAGTTTGGAGGAGTTCCAACCAATGTGGCAATTCCACCTACAGAGCATGCGTATGCAATAGCTAGTAATAATCCTATGGAATAATTTTTCACCTTACTTTCACCGTGTATTTCTTCTAGTGATAAAATTACTGAAAATGCAATGGGCAACATCATCATAGCTGTTGCTGTATTTGACATCCACATGGATAAAAAAGCAGATGAAAACATAAATCCGAATAAAATCATAAACGGACTGCCGCCCATTATTGATAATATTTTTAGGGCAATCCTTTTATGTAAATTCCATTTTTCAATAGCTAAAGCCATAATAAAACCACCAATAAACAGAAATATTACATAATTTATATAACTATTTGATATTGTTTTCCCATCTAAAATGCCTAACATAGGAAAAAGTATTATTGGTAATAATGAAGTTAAACCAATAGGTAAGGCTTCAGTTACCCACCAAAATGCCATTAAAAAAGCAATTGCAGCAGTATAAGTAACTTCTGGTTTTTCAGGTTGAAGATGTACAAAAAAAATGATATAAAAAAAGACAATTAAACCCGTGATAATAAATTTAGGTTTAATAGCTTGATTAGATTTCTTCGAGGTCATACTTGATTTTTTATCTTTTTATCAGTACAGTAATATTTAAAGATATAAATAAAATTTTAAAGTTTTATACGGAAAGTCACATAAGAAGTTTTGACTTATAAAAATAGCGAAAACGATATAGTTTTAACAAGTTAATTAAATCACTGTTTTTATTGAGTTTTTTATTCCATTTTATTCTTTTTTCTATAAAAAAAAGCTAAACTTTGTAGTATTAAATTTTCAATTAAAAGAAAATGAAAATAATAAAAAAAGCACAGGCAGGATCGTTTGAATCAAGTGATATTTTAATACTTGCCGAAAAACCAAAAGACACAAAAGGAAGAGTAATTCAATTAAACTCTATTGTTGAAAAGCAATATGGTGATACGATTCTGAAAACAGTTAATGCCATATTAGATAAGTTTGAAGTTGCTGATATTCATTTAGTTATTCACGATAAAGGTGCGTTAACTCCTGTAATTGAAGCTCGTATGGAAACGGTATTATTAAGAGCTTCAAATAATCAAAAAGGAACCATGTATTAAATTTTGAAGTTATGAGACAGAAAAGAAGAACCATGCTGTATATCCCAGGAAATAATCCTGCTATGTTAATTCATGGAGGAACGTATGGAGCCGATAGCCTTTTGCTAGATCTTGAAGATAGTGTGGCGTTAGAGCAAAAAGACTCCGCACGAATTTTAGTTAAAAATGTACTAAAAAATATTAACTTTTATGATGCCGAGGTTTGTGTTAGAATTAATCATTTAGATACTCCTTTTGGTATAGAAGATTTAAAAGAAATTATTCCGTTAAAACCAGATGCAATTCGATATCCTAAAACAGAAACTATTGAAGATTTAAAAAGGTTAGTTACTGTTATGGAAGAAATTGAAGATCAGCATAATATTTTACATGATGAAATTAAGATTCATATTATGATTGAAACAGCGCTTGGGGTTCAAAATGTTTTTGAAATTGCAAAATTATGTCATCGGTTAGATGCCATAACCATTGGTGGGCAAGATTTAACTGCTGATATGAATATTAAAAGTACTAAAGATGGTTCAGGAATAGATTTAGCACGTAAAATGATTGTTATGGCTGCTAAAGCAAATAAAATTGACGCCATTGATACGGTTTTTGTAGATATTGATGATGAAGAAGGATTACGAAAAGAAACTGAAAAATCTAAAAATTTAGGGTTTACAGGCAAAGCAGTAATCAATCCAAGGCAAATTGATATTGTTCACGAAGTTTATACGCCTACGGAACAAGAAATTAGAAAAGCTTATAAAATTTATAAAGAATTTAAAAAGAAAAAAAAGGAAGGAATAGGCGTTTTTGCTGTGGATGGTAAAATGGTGGATGCACCAGTAATAGCAAGAGCAAAATACATACTTGAACTAGCACATATTAACCTTCAAGAAATATAAACTATAAGCAATGAAAAATTCTTTAAATCGAAATATTCCAGAGTTTATAAACGGTATTGGAAAAATAGCTCCTTTTACAGGAGCTTGGAATAAATTAAAAAAAGGTTGGATGGATGAACTTACAATATCTCCTCCCAACAAAGCTAAATTGCCACATCAAAAAAAGTTAACGGAAACTCTTAAAGAAGCCATTACTAAAACTTCTCCAAAAGATGGAATGACCGTTTCTTTCCATCATCATTTAAGAAATGGAGATTTTATTTTAGTGGAAACTATAAAAATATTGGCTGAATTAGGGATTAGAAATATAACGTTGGCCTCTTCATCTCTTAATGATAGTCATACGGAATTGATAAAATACATTAAAGATGGAACTATTACAAAAATTTGGACTTCTGGAATTCGAGGAAAATTAGGGAAAGCAATTTCGGAAGGAATTATGGAAAATCCTGTAATCATTCATTCACACGGAGGAAGAGTTAGAGCCATACATACCGGTAAAATTGCTATTGATTTATGTATTATTGCGGCTTCTGCTGCTGATGAAGAAGGTAATGCAACAGGTGCAATTGGAAAATCTGCATTTGGTTCTTTAGGTTATGCTAGAATAGATTCACGTTATTCAAAACAAGTTATTGTTGTAACGGATAATTTGGTTGAATTTCCTTGCTTTCCATTATCCATTCAGCAAAACTTTGTAGATTATGTAGTTAAAGTAGCTTCTATTGGTGATCCAACTAAAATTGCAAGTGGAACAACACGAATTACAAAATCGCCAATGGATTTAAGAATTGCAAAATTAGCGGCTGATGTTATTGAAAAATCGGGTTATTTTAAAAACGGATTCTCTTTTCAAGTAGGTGCAGGTGGAGCTTCATTAGCTGTTGCGAAATTCATTCGTAAAAAAATGGAAAATAAAGAGATTAAAGGAAGCTTTTTATTGGGTGGAGTAACTTCTTATGGTGTTGATATGCTTAACGAAGGCTTATTTAAAACTATTTTTGATGTCCAATCGTTTGATGCCGAGGTAAGCTCATCTTTATATAATAATAAAAATCATATTGAAATATCAGCTTCATTATATGCCAATCCGTATAACTGTGGTTGCATGACTAACAAATTAGATATTGTTGTTTTAGGAGCCTTAGAAGTTGATGTAGATTTTAATGTAAACGTAATTACAGGATCAAAAGGATATTTAAGAGGAGCCTCTGGTGGACATTGTGATACGGCTTCTGGAGCTGAATTAACAGTAGTTGTTTGTCCGTCTTTTAGAGGAAGAATATCAACCATTAATAAACGTGTTGATACTATTGTAACTCCCGGAGAATCGGTTGATGTTGTGGTAACTGAAAGAGGTATTTGTGTAAATCCTAATAAACCAGAATTAGCACAAATATTAGTAAAAGCAGGTTTAAATATTCGAAATATTGAAGATTTACAAAAAGAAGTTGAAAAAATTGTTGGTATTCCTAATCCAATTGAACGAACAGATAAAATTGTAGCATTAATTGAATATAGAGATGGAACGGCAATTGATGTTGTTAGACAATTAAAAACTGTTGAATGACACAAAATAAAGAAATTTTATCAAAAATACTTTTTGCTAAAGAAACTCGTAGAACACTTCGAAAAAAATTAGCTTTAAATAAATTTGCAACAATTAGCGTTTCTTTAAATATTGCGGGTTATCCTAAAAATAATGGTATTACCCAACTTTTTTTTAATTTTCTATTAGATGATTTTAAAATATTTTTGATTGCAAACAGGATAAACATTTCTATTAATAAAAAGTTTGAAATTTTAGATGAAGCAGGTGATTTTTATTGCAATAAAATAGAAGATAAAACTATTGATTTAATTCAGTTAAAACTAAAAACTGAAGAATTTGAGCAACATCATAAAGTGGGAAGATTAATTGATATTGATGTTTTTGATAAAAATGGAATTCCAATAAGCTCTAATAAAATTAAAAAATGCTTATTGTGTGAAAAACCAGCTACGGTTTGTATGCGTGAAAAAACACATAGTTATAAAGATTTACGAGAATTTTCTTTTGAAAATATGCAATTATATATAAACACTAAACAAAAAAAAGAAATATTACAGAACATCTGTGAAATGGCAAATAAGGCTATTTTATATGAAGTAGCGGTTACTCCAAAACCAGGTTTAGTCGATTTTGAAGATTCTGGTGTGCATTCGGATATGAATTATTTTACTTTTTTAAATTCAAGTGCTGCTATTTCACCTTTTTGGCTTGAGTTTGCAAAATTAGCATATAATTATAAAGGTGATTTAACAAAAGTATTACCTGAAATTAGAAAAATTGGAATTAAAGCTGAAGAAAAAATGCTTTTTGCTACTCATAATACAAATACACATAAGGGATTAATTTTTATTATGGGTTTATCTGTTTTTGCTAGTGTATATTCTTTGCATAAAAACAATTATATTTTTGATAGTTCATTATTTATTAAAACGCTGCAAAAAATCACGAAAGACATTGTTGAAAACGAATTAAAATCATTAAATAAAAAATCATTATCTCACGGAGAAAAAACTTTTCAAAAATTTGGAATAAAAGGTGCAGGAGCACGGTATCAAGCTCAAACGGGTTTTTCTGTAATTTTTGAAAAAGTCATACCGTTTTTAAGTGAACAATTAAAAAATAACAGACATCAAAATAAAGAAGAATTAAATGAAATATTAAAAAAAGCGTTATTATTATTAATAGCAAACGTTGACGATTCTAATGTGTTATACAGAAATTCTGCTGAAGCTGAAAATTTGAAAATAATGGCAAATTTAGTTTATCAAGGTAAAAAATATTATGCTGAATTATGTCTGTTTTGCAAAGAAAAAAACATATCTCCAGGTGGTGCAGCAGATTTGTTAGCATTATCACTTTTCTTATTTTTCATTCAAAATAAATATCATAAAAATGAACTTTGAAAATACAGATTTTAGGGCGGAGTTATTAGATTTAGAAAATCCATTTGATGTTAAATTAGTTGCTGAATTTTTATCAAAACACGGATTTGAATATAAACCTAATGAAGTTGATAAAACACTTATTTTATACAATTTAAATGATGAAATTATTGGAACAGGTTCTTTTAAACATCAAACTTTAAAGTTTGTTGTTGTAGATGAAAAATTTAGAGAAAGTACTGCTTTTCCATGGATAGTAACTACCTTGGGTAATAAAATATTAGAAAATTATAAACGTTGTTTTGTATATACAAGACCAAAAACAGCTTCTCTTTTTGAAGGGTTAGGATATAAAGAAATTGCTAGAGCAGAACCTTTATTTTCTGTTTTAGAATTTGGATATCAAACTATTGAAGATTATCAAAAGTTTCTTTTACAACATAAGAGAAAAACAAAAACTAACAAAATTGCAGCTATTGTGGTTAATTGTAATCCGTTTACCAATGGTCATTTATATTTAATTGAAAAAGCAGCTTCAGAAAATGAATTATTATATTTATTTGTAGTTGAAGAAGATTTATCTTCATTTCCTTATAAAATCCGTAGAGAAATAATTGAAGAAGGAATTTCTCACTTAAAAAATGTGGTTGTTCTGGCAACTGGACCTTATATTGTTTCAGGAGCAATTTTTCCAAATTATTTTTTGAAATCAGAATCATGGAATGAAATTTCTCAAAAACAAGCCGAGATTGATGTGTCTATTTTTGCCAAATATATAGTTCCAATTTTAAATATTACAAAACGATATGTAGGAACAGAAAATTATTGTGAGACAACCCGAGCATATAATACTGCTATGAAAGAAATATTACCTAAAAACGGTTGTGAGTTAATTGAAATTACAAGAAAATATGATGGTTTAAATGAAGAAAACGAACCAAATTATATTAGTGCCTCAAAAATACGAAAAGCGATAAAAGAAAATAAATTAGAAGAAGTTTTGCATTTGCTTCCTGATGCTACACAAAAATTTTTATTATCTGAAGATTCTTTATCCATAAGAAATAAAATAATAAATAGTGAAGGACGACACTAATAATTATTTTTTTAAAAAAGTCGGCCCCGTGGGTTTCGAACCCACGACAACCTGATTAAGAGTCAGGTGCTCTGCCAACTGAGCTAGAGGCCGAATTTTGTTATTTTGAGAACACTTGATTGTGTTGTTCTTGCACGCGGATAAAGGTAGTTCTTTTTGTTAATTCTTTCAACCTTTTTGCACCAACATAGGTACAAGTTGATCGTAATCCACCTAATATATCATGAACCGTTTTTTCTACAGCACCGCGGTATGGCAATTCAACCATTTTGCCTTCAGAAGCTCTATAATTTGCAACACCCCCAACATGTTTATTCATAGCAGTTTCTGAACTCATTCCATAAAACTGTTTGTATTTTTCACCATTTTTGGTAATTAATTTTCCGCCACTTTCTTCATGACCGGCAAGCATTCCACCTAGCATTACAAAATCTGCCCCACCACCAAAAGCTTTGGCAATATCACCAGGAATTTTACATCCACCATCTGAAACAATTTGTCCGCCTAATCCATGTGCTGCATCAGCACATTCTATAATTGCAGATAATTGCGGATAACCAACGCCAGTTTTAACGCGAGTAGTACAAACTGAACCTGGTCCAATGCCAACTTTTATAATGTCCGCACCAGCTAATAATAATTCTTCAACCATTTCACCTGTAACCACATTTCCTGCCATAATAATTTTATCAGCGTATAATTCTCTAGTTTTTTTTACAAAACGTACAAAATGTTCTGAATATCCATTAGCAACATCAATGCAAATAAATTTAATTTCAGGATGTAAATCAAAAATTTCTTTTAATTTTTTTGCATCATTTAAACCTGTACCCGTACTAACAGCAATATATTCTAATATACTTTTATCTGTATTTTTTAAAAAATTAGTCCATTCATTAATAGTATAATGTTTATGAATTGCGGTAAACATTTTATGTTTAGCTAATGCTGTAGCCATTTCAAAAGTACCAACTGTATCCATATTTGCAGCCATTATTGGCACGCCATTCCATTTTTGGTTACTGTGTAAAAATGAAAATTCTCTATCTAAAGTTACTTGAGATCTTGAACTTAATGTGGATCGTTTTGGACGAATCATTACATCTTTAAATCCTAATTTTAAGTCGTTTTCTATACGCATTTTACTATGTTATTTATACTATTATGGTTGTTCCTTTACTTGTTTTCTTTTTGTTATCATCAAAATAAAAATCAATTCTACCTAAATTTATGCCGTAACAGCCAACTTGGTTTACTAGCATGTTTTCTCCAGCTACATTTTTTGTAATGGTTGGTTTAGGTAAAAAAGTATGTGTATGGCCTCCAATAATTAAATCGATATCTTTGGTTTGTGAAGCTAATTTTAAATCGTCAATTTTATCAGATTTATAGTGATAACCCAAATGTGATAAGCAAATTACCAAATCGCAATGTTCTTCTTCTTTTAAAGTTTTACTTACATTTTTAGCAATTTCAACAGGGTTTAAATACTTAGTTTCTTTGTAGTTTTTTGGATCAACTAATCCTTCAAGTTCAATTCCTAAGCCAAAAACCCCAATTTTAATGCCATCTTTAACAAATATTTTATAGGGTTTTACATGATTGTTTAAAACGGTTTTACTAAAATCGTAATTAGCAGATACAAATGTGAAAGTAGCATTAGGTAATTGAGCATATAAACCATTTATACTATTATCAAAATCATGATTGCCTATGGTAGCAGCATCGTATTTTAATTGGCTCATTAATTTGAATTCTATTTCTCCGCCATAAATATTAAAGTAGGGCGTTCCTTGAAAAATATCGCCTGCATCTAACAATAAAGTATTCGGATTTTCTTGTCTAATTTTTTCAATTAAAGTTGAGCGTCTGGCAACGCCACCTAAATTAGGATAATCAATATCATCAGCAGGAAAAGGTTCTATATGGCTGTGTACATCATTGGTATGTAATATGGTAATGTGTTTTAAAGTATTTGTTGAAAACGATTGTAATGATAGTCCACCTAATGTTAAATAAGCAGTTGCTGCTGTAGATTGTTGTATAAATTTTCTTCTTTTCATTACCGTTTTAGTTTTTCATTACAAATCGTCCATCAAGGTTTGATTTTAAAGTATCGGTTTCTTTAAAATAATCAATAATTGCATTTCTCATTTTATAGTCTAATTCATATAAATGAACTGGGTTTTTGAAGAAATCCATGTGATCTCCTCCGTGTTGTAAATAATCTGAAGTTAATACAAAATAAGTTTTTTTGTCATTAATTGGTTTTCCATTTATTGAAAAATTGTATCCGTTTTTAGTAATACGAAGTCTAACTTGTTTAGATAAAGGATGTGCTTTTTTTTTGGTTATCAAATACTGAATTAGTTCTCTTAATTTTTTTGATGATAATTCAACTACCACTAAATTGTTTTCAAAAGGCATTAAGTTAAAAGCATTTTGCGTAGTTACATTTCCTTTAGGAATACCTGCTCTAATTCCTCGAAAATTAAACATGGCAAAATCTATGTTTTTCCCAGTTCTTTTTTTAAATACAAAATTTCCTTTTTTGTAGCATAAATCTGCCAATAAATTACCTAATGAACTTTCTAGCACTCCATCAGTTGCTACTAAATTTTTTGAAGTATAACATAAAACCGAATTCATTTCCTTTTCCATCTTATATTTGTAAGGAAGATAAGTTTTAACAATTGAAGAGTCAGAAGCTAATTTTTCAGTAATAGGAAGTAGTTTCCCTTCTATTTTTACTAATTGAAGCTTGTTTTTAGTACAACTAAATAGTAAAAAAATAGTAAAAAATGAAATAATAATTTTTTTCATTAAATAAATACTAATGTTTTAATTAATTTTGCGGATGAAAGTACAAATATAAATGATTTTTACAGGATTTAAACGAAAAACCAATCAAATTTTTATAAAGAATCATATTCAAGATTTTTTAAAAAGACAATCAGAAAACACACAACATAAAATTAAAAATATAATTATATTTGTTGATGATATTACTGCTGTTTCAAACTTTAAAAAAGAAATTTTTCATCAATTAAAAATTGAGGAAAACCAACTAAAAATAGTGGTTTATCAGCAAAAAAAAGCTAAAAATGAAGTAGAATACCATATTATTTCTCCTAAAAACTTTGGTTGGTATGGAAAGTTTAATCAAGAAAAATTTCCGTTTAGCTTAACAAAAAAATACGATTTGTTAATAAATTACAGTAAAGTTGATCACCTATATTTAAATCTGTTATTATTGCAAATGAATATTAGTTTTAAAATTGGATTTCCCTATTTTGATAATCGTTTTTATGATTTACTTGTAAATTGTGAATATCATAAAATTTCAATTTTTACTAACGAAATAAAAAAATATTTAACCATTTTAAATAAATTATAATGAAAGAATTTTTAGGAACAGGTGTTGCATTAGTTACACCTTTTAATGAAGATAAATCCGTTGACTATAAAGCTTTAGAAAATTTAGTGAATTATCAAATTGAAAATGGTATAAATTATTTAGTAGTGCTAGGCACAACAGGTGAACCTGCAACATTAACAAAAGATGAAAAAGAGCAAGTAAAAAATACTATTATTAAAACAACTAATGGAAGACTCCCTTTAGTTTTAGGGATAGGAGGTAATAATACACAAGCGGTAATTGATGAAATTAATACCACAGATTTATCTGCATTTTCTGCAATTTTATCGGTTTCTCCATATTACAATAAACCCACACAAGAAGGAATTTATCAGCATTTTAAAATGATTTCTGAACATTCTCCAAAGCCAATTATTGTTTATAACGTGCCAAGTAGAACCGGAAGCAATATTTTACCAAAAACTATTTTAAGATTGGCTAAAAATTGTGATAATATTATTGGCATTAAAGAAGCAGCAGGAGATATAGTACAGGCAATGACCATAATTAAAAATAAACCAACTGATTTTTTAGTAATTTCTGGTGATGATATGATTGCTTTACCTATGGTTTTAGCTGGTGGTTCAGGTGTTATTTCAGTTATTGGACAAGGCTTTCCAAAAGATTTTTCTCAACTTATTAAATTAGGTTTGGAAGGTAAAGTGAATAAAGCGTATAGCTTATATTACAAGTTAATGGACAGTATAAACTATATTTTTGAAGAAGGAAATCCTGCTGGTATAAAAGCACTTTTAGAAAAATTGAATATCACAAGTAAAAATGTGAGATTGCCTTTGGTTGAAGTTAGTAAAGAATTACATCAAAAAATAGCTAATTTTATAGAAAATTATTAGTAATTTTGATAGAAATTTAAAAAGAGAAAATTATGTTATCAGCAAGTATGGAAAAGGCTTTAAATAAGCAAATTAGAATTGAAGCAGAATCTTCACAAATATATTTAGCTATGGCTTCTTGGGCAGAAGCACAAGGTTTAGAAGGAATTTCTGAATTTATGTATGCTCAGTCAGATGAAGAAAGACAACATATGCTTAAGTTTTTTAAATATATAAATGAGCGTGGAGGGCATTCTCTAGTTTCGGATTTATCAAAACCAGATTCTGAATTTGGTTCTATTAAAGAAATGTTTGAGACACTTTTTGAACATGAAGTTTATGTTTCCAATACTATTAATGAATTGGTTCATATTGCACTAGAAGAAAAAGATTACGCAACACATAACTTTTTACAATGGTATGTTGCAGAGCAAATTGAAGAAGAAGCACAAGCACGAACCATTTTAGATAAAATTAAATTGATAGGCGAAGCTAAAAGCGGATTATATATGTTTGATAAAGATATTAAAAGGCTTAATGTTGAAACTTCAGTTTCACCAACTTCAAATAATTAACAAACAATTAAGATTATTAAACAATAATAATTGTTTATCCAAGTTATTTTTGTGGTTTAAGTAAGTAAAAAAAGTATTTTAACTCGTTGTGCATTTTGATAAAATTTCGTCAATTCGAGTGAATTTTAGCCTTTTTAGGCTTAAAATTAGTATCGAGAAAAGGTTTTTCATTTAAAAACAGTCGTTTTCGATACAGTTTTTTATCAAAAATTACCAGCCTTGCCGTCAGGCAGACCCGAACTGACGTAACAGTAAGTTTAAAAAGTAAAAATGCACAACGAGTTATTTTAATAATTCATAATAAATAACTAATTTTGCCAAATGCAAAAAATTAAAAATCTCATTTTTATTTTAGTGTTTACTACTACGCTTTTTTCGTGTGGTGAATATCAAAAAGTATTGAATAAAGGTAGTATTCAAGATCAATATAAAATGGCAACTAAGATGTACGAAGCTCAGAAGTACTCAAAAGCCATCACCTTATTTGAAAAAATTACACCTAGTTATAGAGGTAAACCACAAATGGAACGTATTCAATATATGGTTGCACAATCTCATTACAACACAAAACAATATAGTTTGGCAGCCTATTATTTTGATAAATTTGTAAAAAACTATCCAAAAAGTTCAAAAGTAGAAGAAGCAGCCTTTTTGTCTGCATATAGTTATTATAAAGCTTCACCTAGGTATAGTTTAGATCAAAAAGATACTAATGAAGCCTTAAATGCGATGCAAAATTTCATTTTTAAATATCCAACTTCAGATAAAGTTGAGGAAGCTAATAAAACCATAAAAGAACTTAACTTTAAATTAGAAAAAAAAGCATTTGAAATTGCAAAGCAATATTATACCATTCAAGATTATATTTCTGCTGTTACAGCTTTTGATAATTTTTTAGGTGATTATTTAGGAAGTTCCTTAAAAGAAGATGCTATGTATTATAAATTTAAAGCCGCTTACAAATTAGGAATAAATAGTTATATTACCAAAAAAGAGGAGCGATTAAAAAAAGCTATAAAAACAGAAGAACGATTAGAAAGAAATTTCCCAAAATCTTTATATTTAGTTGAAATTAAAAAGTTAAAAAAAGATTTAAAAAATCAATTAAAATCAGTTAAAACATTAAAAAAGCAAACTAATGGATTATAAAAACTCAAAAGCAGCAAGTACAACCATTACTTACGATAAAAACGAAATTGAAGCCCCAACAAATAATATTTATGAGGCTATTACAATTATTGCAAAAAGAGCAAAACAAATTAATGGTGATTTAAAAAGTGAACTCATTGAAAAATTAGAAGAATTTGCTACTTATACAGATAGTTTAGACGAAGTATTTGAAAATAAAGAGCAAATAGAAGTTTCTAAATTTTATGAGAAATTACCAAAAGCAACTGCAATAGCTGTTGAAGAATGGTTAGAAGGTAAAATTTATTATAGAAATCCAGAAGAAATTCAAGAGTAAATGTCTGTTTTAAGCGGTAAAAATATACTATTAGGCGTAACTGCCGGTATTGCTGCTTACAAAACGGCTCATTTAGTTCGTTTATTTATTAAATCTGGTGCTCAAGTTAAAGTTGTGATGACACCAGCTTCTAAAGATTTTGTTACACCGTTAACATTAGCTACACTCTCCAAAAATCCAGTATATTCTACTTTTTTTGATAAAAATGAAGAAGAAAATGAAGAATGGAATAGTCATGTAGAGTTAGGGCTTTGGGCAGATTATATGCTTATTGCACCAGCAACTGCAAATACTTTATCAAAAATGTCTAATGGTATATGTGATAACTTATTATTAGCAAGTTATCTATCTGCCAAATGCCCAGTATTTTTTGCACCTGCAATGGATTTAGATATGTATCAACATCCAGCAACTTCAAAAAGTATTACAAAACTTAAAAGTTTCGGAAATATTTTTATACCACCAGCCTCGGGTGAATTAGCAAGCGGTTTAGTAGGTGAAGGCAGAATGGAAGAACCTAAAAATATAGTAGCTTTTATGGAAAAAGATATTATTAAAGGTTTGCCTTTATACGGTAAAAAAGTATTAATTACGGCTGGTCCTACCTATGAAGCAATTGATCCCGTACGTTTTATTGGGAATCATTCTTCTGGTAAAATGGGTTTTGAACTGGCTAAAAAAGCAGCAAATTTAGGGGCTGAAGTTATTTTAATTTCCGGACCATCATCTGAAACAATTTCAAATTCATTAATTAAACGAATGGATGTGGTTACTGCGGAACAGATGTATAATGAGGCTCATAAATATTTTTATTTAGTAGATATTGCTATCTTATCTGCGGCGGTTTCTGATTATAAACCAAAAGAAATTGCAAAAAATAAAATAAAGAAAAACACACCTACCTTATCTTTAGAATTGATAAAAACTAAAGATATATTAGCTTCTTTGGGAGTCGTTAAAAAAAATCAGTTTTTAGTTGGTTTTGCCCTTGAAACAAATAACGAAATTGAAAATGCAATAGCCAAATTGAATAAGAAAAATTTAGATTTAATTGTGTTAAATTCATTGAATGATAAAGGAGCTGGATTTAAAAAAGAAACAAATAAGGTTACAATTATTGATAAATTCAAAAATATTTCGGAATTTGGTCTGAAATCTAAAGCAGAAGTTGCTTCTGATATTTTTAATGAAATTTTGAATAAATTGTATGCTTAAAAAAACACTTCAGATTTTAATAGTAATTCTTTTTTCTATTACAATAAATGCACAAGAGTTAAATTGCACAGTTACCGTTAACGCCGACAAAATTCCAGCATCTAATAAGCAAAAGTTTACCACGTTGCAAAATGATTTAACAGCGTTTATAAATCAAAAACACTGGACCAATTTTAACTATAAAGATCAGGAAAAAATACATTGTAATTTAAGTATCATAATTACAAAAGAATCTGGAGATAATTTTGATGCGTCTATTCAAATTCAATCTTCTCGTCCAGTTTATGATGCAACTTATTTATCACCTGTTTTTAATTTTAAAGACAAAGATTTTAATTTTCAATATACTGAATATCAACCCTTATTATTTAATAAAGATACTTACGAATCCAACCTAATTTCAGTAGTTACATTTTATGTTTATACCATAATAGGATTAGATGCAGATACGTTTAGTTTATATGGTGGAACACCTTATTTTAATAAAGCTCAAAACATTTTGGTTCAAGCACAACAAAGCGGTTATAAAGGATGGAACCAAAATGATGGTACAAGAACACGATTTACATTAATCGATAATATTTTATCACCAACGTATAAATTATTTCGTAATGCTTTATATCAATATCATTTAAAAGGTTTAGATATTTTGTCAACCAATAAAAAAACTGGTAAAAAAAATATTGCCGATGCTATTCAGAAATTGAAGAACATATACAACTCTAGACCTAATGCATTTTTACTTCGCATATTTATGGATGCTAAAGCCGATGAAATTGTTAATATATTTTCTGGCGGTCCATATTTTGATACTTCAACTTTAAAAGAAGATTTGCTAAAAATTTCTCCATTAAATGCAGCAAAGTGGAATAAAATTAAGTAAATTTATAATTCTAATTTACCTTTATGCTTGTAGCACTTTCTATTAAAAATTATGCTTTAATTGAAAATTTATCTGTTAATTTTAAAGATAAATTATCTATTATTACAGGAGAAACTGGAGCAGGAAAATCTGTTTTGTTAGGTGCTCTAGGATTGGTATTAGGAAAGCGATCAGACTCTACTTCCTTAAAAGATGCAGATAAAAAATGCATAATTGAAGCACAATTTTCTGTAAATAATTATGGCTTAGAACGTTTTTTTGAAGAAAATGATTTAGATTTTGAAAAAGAAACAATACTAAGACGCGAAATTTTACCTTCTGGTAAATCAAGAGCATTTATTAATGATACACCAACTACTTTAAATGTTTTACAAAGTTTAAGTGAACAATTAATAGATATACATTCGCAACATCAAACTTTGCAGTTAGCAGATGTTAATTTTCAATTTCATATCCTCGATGCTTTAGCAAAAAATACTGCTAAATTAACTTCTTATTCAAAAGGATTAAAATTGTATCATCAATTAAAAAAAGAATTAGAAATTTTGAAGCTAAATCAGGAAAAATCACAACAAAATTTCGAATATAATTCACATTTGTATCAGGAGTTGGTGCAGGCAAAATTAGAACTTGGAGAGCAAGAAGAAATTGAGCAGGAATTAGACAAATTAAATAATATTGAAGCTATTAAGCTCAATTTATCTGAAGCACAAAATAATACATTTATAGATGAAATTGGATTAATTTCTAGATTGAATTCCGTAACTTCTAATTTGGAAAAAATAAGTTTGTATTCAGAGGAATATAAAAAATTGTACGATAGAATTTTAAGTATAAAAATTGAATTTGATGATATATCAAACGAGCTGGTTTATTTAAATGAAAGTGTAAATTTTGAACCTTCAGAATTAGATAAACTAAATAATAGACTACAATTAATTTACAATTTGCAGCAAAAGCATACCGTAAAAACTATTGCCGAGTTATTAGAAATTCAGCTGAAACTTGAAAAAGAAGTAAACGTAGCCGAAAATTCATCTACTATTATTTCAGAAAAAGAGAACGAAATTAAAATAGTAGCAAAAAAATTAGATAATTTAGCTAAATTAATAAGTGATGCAAGGCAAAAAGCAATTCCTGTTTTTATAAAAAAAATAGATAATTTACTAGCTAATTTAGGAATGGAAAATACAAGGTTAAAGTGGAATTTATCTCATGTTAATCAATATTTTTCAAATGGAAAAGATGAATTGCAACTCTTAATTTCAGCAAATAAAGGTTTAAATTTTGGAACTCTTCAAAAAATTGCTTCAGGTGGTGAATTATCTAGAATTATGCTTTCAGTAAAATCCATTTTATCAGAATATTTAAAATTACCAACTATTATTTTTGATGAAATTGATGCTGGCGTTTCAGGTACAATATCACAAAAAGTAGCTACTATAATGCTAGAAATGAGTGAAAATATGCAAGTTATAGCTATTACGCACTTACCACAAATTGCAGCTAAAGGCAATCAACATTACAAGGTGTTTAAACAAGATGTTGACAATCAAATTATTACACAATTAAAAAGATTAACAAAAGAAGAACGTATTATTGAAATAGCAGAAATGTTAAGTGGAAAAAACACAACAACTACCGCTATTGAACACGCAAAACAATTGTTAAACTAGAATTGTTATATTTGCAAAAAATTAATAAACTATAAACTAAAAAAATAGTATGTATAATTTACTTAAAGGAAAAAAAGGAATTATTTTTGGAGCGTTAGATTCTAAATCGATTGCATGGAAAGTTGCTGAAAGAGCACATGAAGAAGGAGCAAAATTTGTTTTAACCAATGCACCAGTTGCAATGAGGCTTGGAACCATTGCAGAACTAGCTGAAAAAACAGGTTCGGAAATTATTCCTGCAGACGCTACTTCTATGTTAGATCTTGAAAATTTAGTAGATAAAGCTGTAGAAATATTAGGTGGAAAAATAGATTTTGTTTTACATTCAATTGGAATGTCAGTAAATGTTAGACGAGGAAATTTATATACACATCAAGATTATAACTTTACTAAAACAGGGTGGGATGTTTCTGCATTATCTTTTCATAGAGTAATGAGTGTTTTATATCAAAGAAATGCTATGAATGAATGGGGAAGTATTGTTGCTTTAACCTATATGGCTGCACAACGAGTTTTTCCTGATTATAATGATATGGCAGATAATAAAGCATATCTGGAATCTGTGGCTCGTAGTTTTGGTTATTTCTTTGGACGTGATCATAAAGTTAGAGTAAATACCATTTCTCAATCTCCAACGCCTACTACAGCTGGTAGTGGAGTTAAAGGTTTTGACGGATTTATTTCTTATGCTGAAAAAATGTCTCCGTTAGGAAACGCAACTGCACTAGAATGTGCCGATTATACCATTACTCTGTTTTCAGATTTAACCAAAAAGGTAACGCTTCAAAATTTATTTCACGATGGTGGTTTTTCAAATATGGGTGTTAGTAATGCCATAATGGATGAAATTATGAAAAACGAATCTACAGATGAAATGGTTGAAGAACCTAAGAAGAAAGGGAAAAAATAAAGAACAATTCTAAAAATATATAAAAGCGATGATTTATTAAATTATCGCTTTTTTTTATGCGATTAATCTATAGTATTTCCCATAAAAAGAATCAAATATCTTAAATTTTGAAGTATGAGCAATGTCATCGTTTACTTGCATAAAATCTACTATTTTTGAAAAGCTAAAATTTATAACATAATATTAAACAATGAGACCACTTAAAATTATAGTATTGGCAAAGCAAGTTCCTGATACCCGACATGTAGGACCAGATGCAATGAAGCCTGACGGTACAGTAAATAGAGTTAAACTTTCCACAGTATTTAATCCAGATGATTTACATGCACTTGAACTAGCCTTAAATATTAAAGATAGAATTCCCGGAACTGAAGTTACCATTTTAACTATGGGACCACCAAAAGCCGCAGATATTATTAGAGAAGGCTATTATAGAGGAGCCGATAAAGGGGTTATGATTTCTGATAGGCGTTTTGGTGGAGCAGATACTTTAGCTACAAGTTATACTTTAATGAAAGGAATTGAAAAATTAGCTCCATATGATTTAATTCTTGGAGGCAGGCAAGCAATTGATGGCGATACTGCTCAAGTTGGTCCTCAATGCGCTGAAAAATTAAACATTCCACAAGTAACCTATGTTGAAGAAATTTTGGAATTAAAAGATACTGAAATAATTGCAAAAAGAAGGCTAGAAAAAGGAACTGAAACAGTATCATCACCTTATCCTTGTTTAATAACTGTTCATGGTTCATCACCAGAATGCAGAAGAAGACAAGCAAAAAAAGTAATGAAATTCAAATATGCTAGAACTAAAACAGAATTAAGTTCAAGAAGTATTGATGAATTATTTATCAGACTAAATAAAGAAAAAACGTATTTAAATATTCCTGAATGGAATGTGGAAGATTTGAATGCAGATACTACCAGAATTGGTTTAGCAGGTTCTCCAACTAAAGTAAAAAGTATAAACAGTATTGTTTTAACAGCAAATGAAACAAAACATTTGACGGATTCTGATACAGATATAGAAGGAATGATTAAAGAATTAATAATTCATCACACCATAGGGTAGTGGTTATAATTTTAAAATAATTACAAATGAAAAGTGTATTTGTTTATTGTGAAGTAGAAAATCATAAAGTTGCAGAAATAAGTATTGAAATAGTTTCCGCAGGTAAAAAATTGGCTCAAAAATTGGGTTGTTCGTTGGAAACTATGGTTTTTGGCGAAAATTTAAGTGGAATTAAAAGTGAACTTTCAAAGTATGGAGTCGATAAAATTTATGTTGCAGATGATAAAAAATTAGAACCTTACAGAACATTGCCACATGCCGCTTTGGCTACACAAATTTTAAAGGAACAAGATCCTCAAATTGTTTTGTTCGGAGCAACATCTATTGGAAGAGATTTAGCTCCAAGGTTGGCTTCTGTATTAAATTGTGGTTTAACTGCCGATTGTACCATTCTTGATATTGGAGATCATTTTGTAAAAAAAGAGAAAAAAGAATACAAAGATTTACTTTATGCCATTCGTCCAGCATTTGGTGGTAGTATTATGGCAAATATTATCAATTGGGATATGCATCCTCAAATGGCAACCGTTCGTGAAGGTGTAATGAAAAAAGAAATTTTTGATGCTAATTATAATTCTGAAATGGTAAATATTAATGTTGATAAAATTTTAAATGAAGAAGATTTTGTAGTAAAAGTTATTGATCGTCATATTGAAGAATCTGATGTTAATTTAAAAGATGCTACCATAATTGTAGCTGGTGGTTATGGCGTTGGTTCTAAAGAAAATTTTAAACATTTAGAAGAATTAGCTAATTTATTAGGTGGTGAAGTGGGAGGTTCAAGAGCAGCAGTTGATGCAGGTTATATTAAACATAACCGTCAAATTGGACAAACAGGAACAACGGTCAGACCAAAGTTATACATAGCAGCAGGTATTTCCGGAGCCATTCAGCATACTGCCGGAATGCAAGATGCATCTATGATAATTTCAATAAATAAAGATCCGGAAGCTCCTATAAATAAACTGGCAGATTATGTAATTGAAGGCGATTTGGTTGAAGTTATTCCTAAAATGATTAAATATTACAAACAAAACGCAAAGTAAAATAAGAATATAAAGTAGAGTTGACAATAAAACTCGAATCAAAAAAATATAAAAATGGATAATTTTTTTCAAGATACACCCGATTTTAAATTTCATTTAAATCATCCTTTAGTACAAAAAATTGTTAAACTAAAAGAAAACGATTTTAAAGAGTCAGAAACTTTTGATTTTGCTCCTTTTAACCTTGAAGATGCAATTGATACCTATGAAAAAATATTAGAAATTGTAGGTGATATTTGTGCAAATACAATAGCAGAAAATGCTGAATCAGTAGATTCAGAAGGACCTCATATTGAAAACAATGCGGTTATTTATGCCAAAGGAACTTCTTCTGATTATAAAGCTTTATATGATGCTGGTTTAATTGGAATGTCGCTTCCAAGAAAATATGGCGGATTAAATTTTCCGTTACTTCCTTACGTAATGGCAGCAGAAATGGTGGCAAGAGCAGATGCAGGTTTTGCTAATATTTGGGGACTTCAAGATTGTGCTGAAACTATTAATGAATTTGGTTCAGAAGAACAGAGAGAAAAATATTTACCACGATTTAATCGTGATGGTACCACCGCAGCAATGGTTTTAACAGAACCAGATGCGGGCTCTGATTTACAATCCGTTCAATTAAAAGCAACTTTCGATAAAAAAGAAAACAGTTGGATATTAAATGGCGTAAAACGATTTATTACTAATGGTGATGCAGACCTAGCATTGGTTTTAGCAAGATCAGAAGAAAATACTACGGATGCCAGAGGTTTATCTATGTTTATTTATGATCGAAAAAATCATGCTGTTGAAGTTCGTCATTTAGAAAAAAAATTAGGAATAAAAGGTTCTCCAACATGTGAATTAGTTTTTAAAGATGCTCCAGCTGAATTGGTTGGTAAAGAACGTTTTGGGTTAATTAAATATGTAATGGCTTTAATGAATTCTGCTCGTTTAGGTGTTGGAGCTCAATCTGTTGGAATTGCCGATGCAGCTTATAGAGAAGCTTTAAAATATGCAGAAGAAAGAGCTCAATTTGGAAAAACTATTATAAATTTTCCTGCGGTATATGAAATGTTGACTAATATGAAAATTCGTTTAGATGCTCTTCGTTCCTTACTTTATGAAACAACTAGATTTGTTGATGTTTCTAAAGTTTATGGAGAAGTAATGAAAGAAAGGAAATTAGAGAAAGAAGAACGTATGGAAATGAAACATTATATGAAATTAGCAAATGTTTTTACTCCGCTTATTAAAATGACAGCTAGTGAAGCTTGTAATAAAATGGCGTATGATTCTTTACAAATTCATGGAGGTACAGGTTTTATGAAAGATTTTCCTATTGAACGAATTTATCGCGATGCTCGAATTACTTCTATTTATGAAGGAACAACTCAATTACAAATCATTGCAGCAATAAAAGGTGTAACTACAGGTGTTTTTTTAGAACAAATTAAAGTTTATGAAAGTGAAGTTTTGGAGGATAATAATGATTTAAAAAAAGTACTTCAAGAAATGACGAGTGATTATGAAGAAATAGTTGGTAAAGTAGAAGCTATTGAAAATACAGAATATTTAGATTTTCATGCAAGGCGATTGGTTGAAATGGCTGGAAATATAATTATGGGATATTTATTAATTATTGATGGACAAAGAGAATCTAAATTCATCAAGTCCGCTAAATTGTTTATCGATTTAATTCGTTCAGAAAATAAAGAACGCTTTAATTATATCAACAATTTTAACATTGAAAATCTTGAATTATATAAAATAGAAGAAACTGAAGTTTTAAAAAAATAACTTTACAAATACAGTATCTTGATAAATATCATACTTTTTTATAAAAAAAGTATAGAACTTTGGATGTTAACTTTAAAAAATATCTCAATGAAAAAAGTTCTACTTTTGGTATTTTTTTTAATACTGAATAACTCAATTTTTGCTCAAACACTTAATTATGCACCCACATGGCCTGATACTAATTGGACTATTACTGGTTCTTATGAATCAGGAAACTTATTGTTAAATCCAACTATTGCAGATTCAAATTTTAAATTTGATGATAGTCAAGTTGCACATGTTGGAGATAATATATTTTTAAATTCTCCTATTATAGATTTACAACCTGCATATAATGCTGGAGAAACTGGAATTAAATTTTCATTTAATGTAGCCTTTACTTTAACACCTTCTTCTTCAGAAACTATTAAATTTGAATGGTATGATGCTGATAACTTGGTTTGGAGTGAATTTCCTGGAGGCTCTTCGGCAGATCCTGGAAGCTCAGTTGGAGATTATCAAAATTGTACAAATTATTCTCCAGTAGTTGCTTATGCAGATATTTCTGGATTTACAGTAAATCAACAACAAAATTTTAGAATACGATTTAATTATAATGATGGCGGATTATCACAAGGAAAAGGTTTATGCATGGAAGCACCAACCGTAGTTTCTTTATCATGTAATGCACCTACAGGTTTATATGTAGATAGTATAAGTGATACTTCTGCAGCAATTGGATGGACAACCAATAACACACCGGTAGAAGCACAATGGAATGTAGAATATGGAGCTACAGGATTTACCATTGGCTCAGGAACAAATCAAGATGCTTATTCTAATCCTTGGGGAATTAACGGTTTTGCTCAACAAACTACCTATGATATTTATGTAAGAGCCGATTGTAGTGAAGGAGATGGAACATTAATGAGCGATTGGTCTTCTAAACTAACATTTACAACCAATGCAACGTGTAATTTACCTACTAATGGTATTGCTGGCGGAATTACTGCTACAACTGCTGATTTGAGTTGGAACATTGGAGGTAGTGAAACAGAATGGGATGTGCAATATGGATTACAAGGCTTTGTTCCTGGAAGTGGTAATGCCACAGGTTTTCACTCTACCAACAATACTTCAAATGGTATTAGCGGTTTATCTCCTAATACTACTTATTCTTTTTATGTGTCAGCTCATTGTGGCACTGGAAATGATAGTGGTTGGGCTGGACCTTTTAATTTTACAACTACTAATCCATTAATAGATTGGTGTAATTTACAATGGCCTGATAGTGGAACAATTACCTTAGGCTCATATATAAATGTATACTCACAAATTTATAAATCTGGTGTAACAGATGCTGTAGGTGCAGGTAATGGTATAAATGTTTGGATTGGATGGGGTACTTCAAATACAAACCCTAATACTTGGACTAATTGGGTACAAGCTAATTATAATAAAGACGTAGGAAATAATGATGAATATATTACTGAAGTGGGACATTTAATTACAACTGCAGGTACTTATTATTATGCCAGTAGGGTTCAATTAGATAATGGTGATTATAAATATGGAGGATATAATGCTAGTGGTGGTGGTTTTTGGGACGGAATTAATAATGTCTCAGGAGTTTTAACCGTGAATAGTGCATTAGGAATAGATGATCAAAAAATTGAAGGATTTAATTTTAAACCAAATCCAATAAAAGATAAAATAGATTTATCATATAAAACACCAATTTTAAATGTTGAAATCTATAATTTATTAGGTCAAAAGGTTTTTTCAGCCAAGCCAAATGCTGAAGAGGCTAATTTAAATATAAGTACTTTAAAAACAGGAATTTATATTTTAAAAATAAAAGTAAAAGATAAACAGGGCTCCTATAAAATTATTAAAGATTAAATTCTAGTAACAAAAAAGCTTCCAATTTGGAAGCTTTTTTGTTACTTTGAAAATATAAAATTTAACCTATTTGAAAATACAATTTTCCATAATTATTCCAGTTTACAACAGACCTCAAGAAATTGAAGAGTTGTTAAATAGTTTAACTAAACAATCTTATAAAAAAGAGTTTGAGGTTATTGTGGTAGAAGATGGTTCTACAAGAAGTTCAAAGGAAATTGTTGAAAAATATACTAAAAACTTAAATCTAAACTATTTTTTCAAACAGAATACTGGTGCAGGATTGAGTAGAAATTTTGGAATGCAACACGCAACAGGTAATTATTTTATCATTTTTGATTCCGATTGTATTATTCCAGAAAATTATTTAAAAGAAGTTGATTCAGTATTAAATCAAAATTATACGGATGCTTTTGGTGGTGCAGATGCTGCCCATAAATCGTTTACCGCTATTCAAAAAGCAATAAATTATAGTATGACTTCATTTTTAACTACTGGAGGTTTACGAGGAAATAAAAAATCAATTCATAAGTTTCAACCAAGAAGTTTTAATTTAGGAATTTCAAAAAAAGCATTTGAAATTACAAAAGGTTTTTCTGCTATGAGAATAGGAGAAGATATTGATTTAACATTTAGGTTATGGGAAAATAACTTTGAAACGCAGTTTATTGAAAAAGCCTTTGTGTATCATAAAAGGAGAGTTTCTTTTTCTCAATTTTTTAAGCAAGTTTTTGCTTTTGGAAAAGCAAGACCTTTTTTAAACAAGAAGTTTCCTAAAACTGCAAAATTATCTTTTTGGTTTCCTTCTGTTTTTATGTTGTTTTTATTGTTTTCAGTTATTTCAATATTCTTTGGAAATCTAATCTTTTCTAATTTTTTATGGGCTTATTTTATTCTTATTTTTTTAGATTCATTTTATAAAAATAAAAGTTTAGAAGTTGCTTTTTTGAGTATTGTTTCTACAATAATTCAGTTTGCAGGTTATGGTTCTGGATTTTTAGTTGGAGTTTTTTCTAAAAAGAAACAGCCTAAAAAGTGATAACTAATATAATATGATGAGATTCTGAAATAAATTCAGAATGACAACTTTTATTGCTTTTTAGATTAAGTATATTCTTAATATTGATTTCTAAACTTTATCTTTTCCTTTATCTTTGCTTACTTTTATGGTTAATTCATTTTTTTCTTTGTCTAAATCCATAAAAATAGAATCACCTTCATTTAATTTTGAAGTTACAATTTCTTCTGCCAAAGTATCTTCAATATATTTTTGAATAGCTCTTTTTAAAGGACGTGCTCCATATTGTTTATCAAAGCCTTTGTCAGCAATATAATCTTTAGCTTCATCAGAAAGTGTTAGAGAATATCCTAAATTATCAATTCGTTTTAATAGTTTACTTAATTCAATATCAATAATTAAATTAATATCTTCTTTTTCTAATGTGTTAAAAACAATAACATCATCAATTCTATTTAAAAATTCAGGAGCAAATGATTTTTTCAAAGCATTTTCAATTACACTTTTTGCAACAGAATTTGCCTGTGCTTTTTTAGACGATGTTCCAAACCCAACACCAGTTCCAAAATCTTTTAATTGACGAGATCCAATATTAGAAGTCATAATAATAATGGTATTTCTAAAATTAATTTTTCTTCCTAAACTATCTGTAATAAATCCGTCATCTAAAATTTGCAATAACATATTAAATACATCAGGATGTGCTTTTTCAATTTCATCTAATAATACAACGGCATAAGGTTTCCGTCTAATTTTTTCAGTTAATTGTCCACCTTCTTCGTAACCAATATATCCTGGAGGTGCACCAACTAAACGAGAAATAGCGAATTTTTCCATATATTCACTCATATCAATTCTAACCAAAGCATCTTCACTATCAAATAGTTCAGTTGCTAATACTTTAGCAAGTTGCGTTTTACCAACCCCAGTTTGACCTAAAAATATAAAGGAGCCAATTGGTTTATTTGGATCTTTTAATCCAATTCTATTACGTTGAATGGCTTTAACTACTTTAGAAACTGCTTCATCTTGACCAATTACTTTTCCTTTAATCAATTTTGGCAAATCATTTAAACGTTGGCTTTCAGCTTCAGCAACTCGGTTGACAGGAATACCAGTCATCATAGAAACTACTTCGGCAACATTTTCTTCGGTAACGGTTTCTCTGTGTAATTTTGAAGCTTCTTCCCATTTTATTTGTTCAGATGCTAATAAATTTTCCACTCGTTTTTCATCGTCACGTAATCTGGCAGCTTCTTCATATTTTTGTCCTGTTACTGCAGCCGTTTTATCTTTTCTTATGGTTTCTAATTGGTTTTCAAGTTTTAATACGGCTTTAGGAACAACAATATTTGTGATGTGAATTCGAGAACCAGCTTCATCCATAGCATCAATAGCTTTATCGGGTAAAAATCGGTCTGTCATATATCTATTAGTTAATTTTACACAGGCTTCAAGGGCATCATCGGTATAATCTACATTATGATGTTCTTCATATTTATCTTTTATGTTCTGTAAAATTTGAATAGTTTCTTCTACAGAAGTCGGTTCCACTATAATTTTTTGAAATCTTCGTTCTAAAGCACCATCTTTTTCAATACTAGTTCTATATTCATCTAAAGTTGTTGCTCCAATACATTGAATCTCACCACGAGCAAGAGCAGGTTTAAGCATGTTAGCTGCATCTAATGAGCCAGTTGCACCACCAGCACCAACAATAGTATGAATTTCATCAATAAATAAAATGATGTCCTCATTTTTTTCTAACTCGTTCATTAATGCTTTCATGCGTTCTTCAAATTGTCCACGGTATTTTGTGCCAGCAACTAAACTTGCTAAATCTAGAGATACAATTCTTTTGTTGAACAAAATCCGAGATACTTTTCGCTGAATTATTCTCAAAGCTAAACCTTCTGCAATGGCAGATTTACCAACACCAGGCTCACCAATTAACATTGGGTTATTCTTTTTTCTTCTACTTAGAATTTGAGAAACTCGTTCAATTTCTTTTTTTCTACCCACAACAGGATCTAATTTTCCTTCCTCAGCTAATCGAGTTAAATCTCGTCCAAAATTATCTAAAACGGGTGTTTTAGATTTTTTAGAAGTTACCTTACCAGACTTTTGTTGTTCAAACGGATTAGATTTTGGAGTCTCAAAATCTCCATCAGAAGGATTTTCTGCTTTTGGTATCTCTAATTCTTCATCTTCCATATATAATTGTTTAAATACAATTTTAACATCAGCATAACTTACTGTAAAATTTTGTAGCACTTTAGTTGTTGGATCATTTTCATTTCGTAAAATGCAAAGAAGTAAGTGTGCAGTATTTACAGATTCACTTTGGTATAATTTGGCTTCTAAAAAGGTTGTTTTGATTGCCTTTTCAGCCTGTTTAGTTAAATAAATATTTTTAGATTCTTGTTTTAAAAAAGAATCATTTATAGGATTTAAAGCTTCAATTTTTTTGCGTAAATGATCTAGATTAATATCTAAATATTTTAAAATTTCAATAGCTTTTCCTTCTCCTTTTCTTAAAAGCCCCAAAATCAGGTGCTCTGTACCAATAAAATTATGTCCCAAGCGTACTGCTTCCTCTTTACTAAATGCAAGTACATCTTTTACTTTTGGTGAAAAATTATCATCCATAGTTATCGTGTTTATATGGTAAAATTAGTTGATTTTTTTCGTTTTTTATTACAAAAATCACTCCACTTTTTTTTAACAAATAAATATCTATTAAAAAAAATAATATTAACAACTGGTTATCAGAGTTTTAAATACAATATTATTACTGAATTATTGTTGATAAAAATTATAAATTGAATGGCTATTTTAGGTTGTAAAAAACCTAAAAATTGTATATTGCTTTGTTAAAAAATCAAGAATAAATTAAATAAAAAATAATGTCAGACGGAGAAAAAATAATACCGATAAACATTGAAGATGAAATGAAATCTGCTTACATTGATTATTCAATGTCAGTAATTGTTTCAAGAGCATTACCCGATGTAAGAGATGGTTTAAAACCAGTGCACCGAAGGGTTTTGTTTGGAATGCATGAATTAGGAATTAAAGCAACTGGATCTTATAAAAAATCCGCAAGAATTGTTGGGGAAGTACTTGGTAAGTATCACCCTCATGGAGATACTTCGGTTTATGATGCTATGGTTAGAATGGCCCAAGATTGGAGCGTTCGTTATAAAATGGTAGATGGTCAGGGTAACTTTGGTTCTGTTGATGGGGATAGCCCTGCAGCAATGCGTTATACAGAGGTTAGAATGCAAAAAATATCAGAAGATATGTTATCTGATATTGAAAAAGACACTGTTGACCATACCTTAAATTTTGATGATACTTTATTGGAACCTACCGTTTTGCCAACCAGAATTCCTAATTTATTGGTTAATGGAGCTTCCGGTATTGCGGTTGGGATGGCGACCAATATGGCACCTCATAATTTAACTGAAGTTATTAATGGAACGTTAGCTTATATTGATAACAGAGAAATTGAAATTTCTGAGTTGATGCAATATATCAAAGCACCCGATTTCCCCACAGGAGGAACAATTTACGGTTACGATGGTGTAAAAGATGCATTTGAAACGGGTAGAGGTAGAATTGTTTTACGTGCAAAATCTAACATTGAAGAAGTTCACGGACGTGAATGTATTATTGTTACCGAAATTCCTTATCAGGTTAATAAAGCAGATATGATTAAAAAAACTGCGGAATTAGTAAATGATAAAAAAATTGAAGGAATTGCAAATATACGTGATGAGTCTGATAGAAAAGGAATGCGCATAGTTTATGTTTTAAAACGAGATGCTATTCCAAACATTGTATTAAATAAACTTTATAAATATACAGCATTACAAACTTCATTTAGTGTAAATAATATTGCATTAGTACATGGTCGTCCAGAACAATTAAATTTAAAACAACTTATTCATTATTTTGTTGAACACAGACACGATGTTGTAGTTAGAAGAACCAAATTTGAACTTAAAAAAGCTGAAGCTAGAGCTCATATTTTAGAAGGACTAATTATTGCTAGTGATAATATTGATGAAGTTATAAAAATTATTAGAGGATCTAAAAATGCAGATCAAGCTAAAGAAAGTTTAATTGAACGATTTAAACTAACTGAAATTCAATCGAAAGCAATTGTAGAAATGCGATTGAGACAATTAACTGGTCTTGAACAAGATAAGTTACATATTGAATTTGAAGAGTTAATTAAAACCATTGCAGATTTAAAAGATATTTTAGAAAGTGAACCAAGACGATTTGAAATTATAAAAGAAGAATTAGTAGCCGTTAGAGATAAATATGGTGATGAACGTAAATCTGTAATTGAATATGCAGGTGGAAGTTTTTCTATTGAAGATATGATTCCTAATACTAAAGTTGTAGTAACTATATCTCATGCAGGTTATGTTAAACGTACCAATTTAGATGAATATAAAGTTCAAAACAGAGGAGGAAAAGGACACAAAGGAGTGGCTACTAGAAACGAAGATTTCTTAGAAAAATTATTTATAGGTACCAATCATCAATATATGCTATTCTTTACCCAAAAAGGTAAAGTATTTTGGATGCGTGTTTATGAAATTCCTGAAGGAGGTAAAGGCTCAAAAGGAAGAGCAATTCAAAACTTAATTAATATTGAGCAAGATGATAGTGTAAAAGCATTTTTAGTAACAGAAGATTTAAAAAATGCAGACTATGTGAATAGCCATTATGTGATTATGGCAACTAAAAATGGTCAAGTTAAAAAAACACCTTTAGAACAATATTCTCGTCCAAGGACCAACGGTATCAATGCGATAACTATTAGAGAGGGTGATGAATTGTTAGAAGCTAAATTAACTACTGGCGATAGTCAAGTAATGTTAGCACTAAAATCAGGTAAATCTATTCGATTTGAAGAAAGTAAAACCAGACCAATGGGTAGAAATGCTTCAGGAGTTAGAGGAATTAGATTAGCAAATAACCAAGATGAAGTTATTGGTATGATTGCTGTAAATAATTTTGAAGATAATATTTTAGTGGTTTCTGAAAACGGATTTGGAAAACGTTCTAGCCTAGATGATTATAGAATAACTAATCGTGGGGGTAAAGGAGTAAAAACCATAAATGTTACTAAGAAAACAGGTAATTTAGTGGCTATTAAAAATGTTACTGATGACGATGATTTAATGATAATCAACAAATCAGGAATTACCATAAGATTAGCTATTCTTAACTTAAGAGTAATGGGTAGAGCTACACAAGGAGTTAAATTAATTAATTTAAAGAATAATGATTCCATAGCAGCAGTTGCAAAAGTGATGCACGAAGAAGAAGAAATAGATGAATTAGAAAATGGCACGGAAATTGAAAAAGATAATGAAACAAATACAAACGAAGAATAAACCAAATAAAATGAGAAAACAACTATTAGTTCTGTCAGTTTTACTTGTAAGTATGACAGTATTCGGACAAAAAAGTGAACTTAAAACTGCCGAAAAAGCAATTAAAGCAAATAATTTTACATCCGCAATGGCTGCTATAAATAAAGCAGAAGGAATGATTGCTAATGCAGATCAAAAAACAAAAGCTAAATTTTATTATTTAAAAGGAAAAGCATTATATCAAAATGGTGCAAATTCAGCAGATTTAGAAAAAGTAGGTGCAGCTTTTAATCAATTAATTAATTATGAAAAAGAAACTCATAAAGCTAAATACTCAAATGAAGTAGCTAAAATTATAAATGATTTAATTACTAAATTAGCAACAAATGCATCTACAGATTACAGTACTGCATTAAGTACAAAAAAATTAGAAGACTATGATAAAGCAGCTAAAGAATTTAATACAGTTTATGCCTTAAGTCCAAGAGATACTTCTTATTTAGATAACGCTGCTTTGGTTTACTTTTTTGCTAAAGATTATGATAATTCTATAAAATCATATAAAAAATTATTAGACTTAAACTATACTGGAATAGCAACTGTTTATACAGCTACTAACAAAGAAAATGGTAAAGTAGTTTCTTATAACGATAAAAAATCGAGAGATTTACAAGTAAAATTAGGTCTTGCTGAAAACCCTAAAACTGTTCAAAAAGAATCTAGAAGAGAAGCTGTATTTAAATATTTAGCTCAAAATTATGCAGCTAAAAAAATGGATGATAAAGCTTTAGAAATTATAACGGAAGGAAGAAAAGAGTTTCCGAAAAGTTATTCTTTATTAATTGATGAAGCTAATATTTATTATGCTAAAGGTGATGAAGCTAAATTTAAAGAAAAATTGGAAGAAGCAATTCAAATGAATCCAACTGAACCTACTTTATATTATAATGTTGGTGTAATGAATATGAATCAAGGTAAAACGGATGAAGCTATTGTAAATTTCAAAAAAGCAATTGAATTAAAACCAGATTATGCAGATGCTTATAATAATGTTGGAGCTGCTATTATTGATAAAACAAAACCAATAATTGAAGAAATGAATAAAAGCTTATCAGATTTTGATAAATATGATAAATTACAAGCAAAACAATTAGCTGTTTATAAAGAAGCATTACCTTTTTATGAAAAAGCTTATGAATATAATAAGACTAATATAAGCACGGTTCAAACTTTAATGGGATTATATGAAAATTTGGAGATGACTGAAAAAACTAAAGAATTGCAAGCTGTTTATGATAAGTTAAAACAACAATAAGTGTTTATTACAATAAAAAAAAGCTCACATTTGTGAGCTTTTTTTATATAATTTTTTTAATAACTCGGAGTTTATGAGTGTGTGTGTGGGTATCTAAATTAAAAATACCACTATGGTCAATTCTATCTACCCTTACTTTTCCATAGGCGTGAATAATATAATTATCTTTCATAATAATACCAACATGAGTAATTATACCTTCAACATTATCAAAAAATGCCAAATCACCAGGTTCGCTTTCTTCTATAAAACTCAAAACGTTTCCTTGGCTGGCTTGTTCAGCAGCATCTCTCATTAATTTATAGCCACATAATTTATAAACCATTTGGGTAAAACCAGAACAATCTATACCAAAAGGAGTTTTTCCTCCCCATAAGTATGGGGTATTTAAGTATTTGTAAGCAGTTTCAATTAGTAGTTTTTTTTGTTTTTTACCTGAAATTACTTCACCTTCATATAAAAAATTGGTGCTGTTTATTTTTAATTGTTGATTACTATAAAATGGTAAACTTGAACCAATAACTATGGTTCTGTAATTATTAGTGCTATTTGTTGCAAAATCTATTAGCTCTCCAACTAGTTTTGACTTGGTTTCATTTAAATTTTTATAGGTATCCTCTGTAATTTCTTCATATTGTTTATTATCTATCCAGCCTTCGTATTTATCAAAGGCTAATCGAATTTTACTCCAATTTTTTCGTATTTCCAATACTTTAAAATGTTCACCAAATAATAACTGCGAAACCATTTCACTGCAATCATTTGGTTCAATTCTAATAGGAACAATACTTAAATTACAAATTCCGTAATGCATATTTTATAAACGTTCAATTACCATTGCACCTGCACCACCACCACCGTTACAAATTGCTGCAGCACCATATTTTGCGTTATTTTGTTTTAAAATGGAAGATAAGGCTATAATTATTCTTGCTCCTGACATTCCTAAAGGATGCCCTAATGAAACCGCACCACCATTAACATTTACTTTATCTGGATTAATACCTAATATTTTAGTATTAACCAATCCAACAACGGCAAAGGCTTCATTAAATTCAAAATAATCAACATCATTAATATTAATATTTGCTTTTGTTAATGCTTTTGGAAGTGCTTTTGCTGGAGCAGTTGTAAACCATTCTGGTTCATGTGCTGCATCTGCGTAACCAATAATTTTTGCTATTGGTTTTAAATTCATCTCTACTGCTTTTTCTTTACTCATTAACACAAGTGCTGCTGCTCCATCGTTTAAAGTAGAAGCATTAGCTGCGGTTACGCTACCATCTTTATTAAAAACAGGACGTAGATTTGGAATTTTATCGAAATTTACATTTTTAAATTCTTCATCTTCTGAAAAAATAATTGGATCACCTTTTCTTTGAGGAATTTCTACAGGAACAACTTCATCATTAAATTTTCCTTTTTTCCATGCATCCGCAGATTTTTTATAAGAATTTATTGCAAAATTATCTTGATCTTCTCTAGTAAAATGATATTTAGTTGCACATAAATCACCACAAGTTCCCATATGTTTTTGGTCGTAAACATTTACAAGTCCATCCACTAACATGCCATCTGCCACTTTTATATCCCCTAATTTTACACCTTTTCTTCCTTTTAAATAGTGAGGAATACTACTCATATTTTCCATTCCGCCAGCAACTACTATTTCAGCATCGCCACATTTAATAGCTTGTGTAGCAATCATAATAGCTTTCATACCAGAAGCACAAACTTTATTTATTTGAGTACAAGGAACGGTGTTTGGAATTCCTGCAAATAGTGCAGCTTGACGAGCAGGAGCCTGGCCTAAACCAGCCGAAACTACATTACCCATAAATACTTCATCAACCAAATTTGGGTTTAAATCTATTTTATTTAAAGCACCTTTTATAGCAATTGCTCCTAATTTTGGAGCAGGAATACTTGCTAAACTACCCAAAAAACTTCCAATTGGTGTTCTGGCGACAGATACAATTACAACTTCCTTCATTTTATTTTTTTTATTAAATATTCTATTTGCGAATTTAACTAAAATTGAGCAATCTATTAAATTTTGAAAGCCATATTCTTTATATGTAATAAAGATTACAATATAAATTTTTAGATTCATTAATTTGGCTGAACTTTAAAATATATGAGTTATGCCATCAAAGTCAATTTATAAAAATCATTATGTAGCTATTATTGGAGGATCAATTTCTGGTTCAGAAGCCGCGAATATTCTTGCCCAAAGTGGTATTAAAGTTGTGGTTTTTGATATGAATAATCTACCTTATGGTAAAATAGAAGATGGATTACCTAGTTGGCATATTAATTTGAGAAATAGACAGATAAAAGAAATTAATAAAAAACTAGATCAAGAAAATGTTCATTTTGTTCCGAACACTAAAATAGGACGTGATATTGATTTTTTAGATTTAATTAATAATTGGGGCTTTTCAGCTATTATTTTAGCAAACGGTGCATGGAAAGATAGAGCATTTCCTGTAAAAGGAATTGAAAAGTTTAGAGATAAAGAACTTATTTATCAAAATGCTTTTATAAACTGGTTTAATCATAAACACGATTGTAAATACACTGGGAAAAACTATTTTATTAAAAATAATGCAGTTGTAGTTGGTGGCGGGTTGGCATCTTTAGATGTTATAAAAATTGTAATGATAGAATTAGTAAAAAAACAATTGTTTTTAAAAAAGAAAATTAAAATTGATTTATTTACTTTAGAAAAAGAGGGATTACAAAAAACTTTAGATAAATATAACGTTACCTTAGAAGATTTAGATATAAAAAAAGCACGATTAGTTTATAGAAGAACAGCAAAAGAAATGCCTTTAAAAGCTCCTAAAGATGATACTATTGAAAACATTGAAAAAGCTCATGAAGTTTCGCGTAAATTATTGGTAAAGTATCAAGAAAAATATTTATTTGATTTTATTCCGCAAAGTATTCCTTTAAGTTTTAATGAAAAAAATGGCAAATTAATTGGTGTAATTTTTCAAAAAGTAGCTACAATAGATGGCAAAATAACACCTATTCAAAATAGTACTTTTGAATTAAAAACTGAAACGTTAATTTCATCCATTGGTAGCGTTCCAGAACAAATAGATGGTTTGCTGTATGAAAACGGAAGTTTAAAAATGCGTAGTAAATCAGATTATCATATTGAAGGTTTTGATAATGTTTTTGCCATTGGAAATGCAGTAACTGGCAAAGGAAATATTCAGGAATCTAAACGGCATGGTAAAGAAATGACCTCATTAATTTTAAATAAAGATTTAACCAAAGACGCTTTAGATAAATGGGTAACTTTTTATAATAATGAAATAGAAAGTAAAGTTAGGAAACAACTTAGTGGAATGTTAAACGAAATTACAAATAAAGAAATTCCACCAGAAGATATAATTAAGGAAATTTTAAATAAAACCACAAAAATTCAGCAAAATTTAGGCTATAAATCCTATAATGATTGGATTTTAAAACACCTTCCAAATCGGCTTGAAGATGAACTTCCAAAAAATAAAACTAACTTAAAATGTTTATAATAGATTTATTAGTATTTTTGAATCGATAAAAAATACTATCTGATTGTCCGTAATTTTACAGAACGTCCGTCACCCTGAACTTGTTTCAGGGTCGTATTCAGTAAAACACGGGTTATCAAATGGAAATGAGATGCTGAAACGAGTTCAGCATGACATTGTTCTTTATTATTACTAATTACGGATATACAATAAATACTACGTGAAAAAACTTATAAACAAATTTTTGGTCAACCACTCTTTAATTTATAAACTATTTTTATATATAATAACTGTATTTTTAGTAGTTTATCTTTTTCCAAAAGGAGGACAGTTTAAATACGAATTTCAAAAGGGAAAACCATGGCAATACGAAAATTACTATGCACCATTTAATTTTTCTATTCAAAAAACAAAAGATGAAATAGCCAAAGATAAACAGCAAATTATTGCCACTTCAAAACAATTTTATAATTATAATGAGCAAACGGTAGTTGAAGTTAAAAATAATATAAATCAAAAAGTAGGTGAAGCGTTATTAAATTCTAATATATCTGAAAATAAAAAGAGAAATCTCATCAAAAAAACGCATGAAATTATAAATACTATTTATGAAATTGGCTATATAAATAAAGCAGATGATTCGCAATTGAATAGACCTGTTATAACCATAAAAAAAGGAAATAAAATACAGAATATTGAATCTACTAAATTATATAATTTATCAAAAATAAATGATTTAATTATTGCCAAATTAGGTGTAGAGCCTTTAACACAATATGAAAGTATAATACAATCTATTTTATTAGAAGAATTAAAGCCAAATGTTTTTTTTAACAAACAACTTACTGATAAAAATTTAGCTGAAAATTTAAGTAAAATCTCCTACACAAAAGGTTTAGTTGCTGTAAATCAAAGAATTATACTTAAAGGAGACATTGTTGAAGGTCAAAAATTAGCTATATTAAATTCATTAAAACAAGAATTTGAATCTCAAGTGTGGAGTAAATCAAATTATAATTGGATAGTTTTTGGATATACCATTTTAGTAGCATTAGCATTTTTAATGTTATTGCTTTTTTTAAGGAAATATCGTTTAGAAATTTTTGAAAATAATACAAAAGTTACTTTTATCTTTTTCAATGTTATTTTAATAGTTCTGCTAATCACCTTAGTAGTAAAATATGATGCAAAGTATGTTTATATTGTTCCTATTGTAACGCTGCCGTTAGTTTTAAAAGCCTTTTTTGATGCAAGGTTGGGTTTGTTTACTTATGTGTTAACGGTGCTTTTATTAGGCTTTATTGTACCTAACAGTTTCGAATTTATTTTTCTTCAAATCATAGCAGGGATTGTTACTATTTTAACAATTTCAGAATTGTATAAAAGAGCTAATCTATTTATTTCAGTTTTACAAATTACATTAGTATATTACATCGCTTATTTGGCATTTTCAATTATCCAAGAAGGAAATGCTAAATCAATAGTTTGGGATAAATTTATTTATTTTGCATTAAACGGCGGAGCAACTTTATTTGTGCTACCATTAATTTATATTTTTGAAAAATTATTTGGATTAGTATCTGATGAATCGTTAAAAGAACTATCTAACACCAACAATAAATTATTACGGGAATTAGCTGAAAAGGCACCAGGAACTTTTCAACATTCACTACAAGTAGCAAATTTAGCAGAAGCATCGGCCAATGAAGTACATGCAAATTCAATGTTGGTAAGAACAGGAGCTTTATATCACGACATTGGTAAAATGTTAAATCCAATGTATTTTACTGAAAATCAATCTACTAATGTAAATCCTCATAATGAATTAACACCAAAAGATAGTGCTAAAATTATTATAAATCATGTTATTAAAGGTATAGAATTAGCCAAAAAAAATCATTTACCAGATAGAATTATTGATTTTATTAGAACACATCACGGAACAACTTTAGTATATTATTTTTATAAAATGGAAGAAAAAGCAAATGGAGGAGAAGTAGATACTTCTTATTTTCAATACCCAGGACCAATTCCTTTTTCAAAAGAAACAGCTATTCTAATGATTTGTGATTCGGTAGAAGCAGCATCAAGAAGTTTAAAAGAACCTTCAGCACAAATTTTAGATGATTTGGTAGAAAAAATAGTAATAAAACAACTTGAAGGAGGTCAATTTATGAATGCTGATATTACTTTTAAGGAACTAAATACTATAAAAAAAGTATTAAAAAAGAAATTAAAAAACATTTATCATTTAAGAATTGAATATCCTGAATAATATTATAGAAATAATCTACAAAAAAAAATAAAAAATCTTGTTTAAGTGTAATTGTAATCTTACATTTGCACTCGCAAAAATAAGTTCATAGACATATTTTTAGGAGAGGTGCCAGAGTGGTAATGGAGCAGATTGCTAATCTGTCGACGGGTAACTGTCGCCAGGGTTCGAGTCCCTGTCTCTCCGCAATATTTAGGATAACTATCAGGGTTGTAGTATCTTGTCAAGCACGGCATAAACTACGCTCAGAGTATATTATCTATTTTGAAATATTCATTGTTGAAATAATATTATGAATAAGATAACCAATTCGGGGTGTAGCGTAGCCCGGTTATCGCGCCACGTTTGGGACGTGGAGGTCGTCACGCTTGAGGCGTGACCACCCAGTACAAGAAACTATGAATTGTTATGTGTACATATTGTATAGTGAAAAACGTTCTAAACATTATGTGGGTCAAACTGCAGATGTTAACAAAAGATTATCAAGACACAATCAGGGTTTAGTACCTTCAACAAAAGGAGGTAAACCTTGGAAGATAATTTTGCAACTCAAAGTTTCAAATAGAAATGAAGCTATAATTTTAGAAAATAAAATTAAAAAAAGAGGAGCAAAGAGATTTATAGAAGATAACCAATTCGGGGTGTAGCGTAGCCCGGTTATCGCGCCACGTTTGGGACGTGGAGGTCGTCACGCTTGAGGCGTGACCACCCAGTACAAGAAACTATGAATTGTTATGTGTACATATTGTATAGTGAAAAACGTTCTAAACATTATGTGGGTCAAACTGCAG
>NZ_JAKIUR010000046.1 GCF_021647475.1 Lutibacter sp. | reverse complement strand
GGTATAACACCAAAAGACTGCATTCTAGTTTAGGATACCTTTCTCCCCTAGAAATGGAAATAAAATTGAAAGGAATTATTAATAAAGTGGCTTAAGAAAATTGTCCCAAATTTAGTAGGTAGTCCAGGATCTTATGCAGAGCAACAAAAATCATTTAAAGAATTATTAATGATATTAATAATAGGAGGCTTACTAGTTTTTACGGTGGTATTGTTTATGTTTAAAAATATAAAGATTTCTTTAAGCGTTCTTTTGGTAAGTGCATTAGGTATTTCAGGTAGTATAATTGCTCTTTACCTAACAAATACACCACTAAATGTTGGAAGTTACACAGGTATCATTATGATTATAGGAATTATAGGGGAGAATTCAATATTTACCATTCATAAATTTTTGGATGAAAATAAAAATAACTCAACAAATAAAGCAATGAGACTTGCTGTTTCTGCTCGTTTACGACCAAGTTTAATGACGGTTTTAGCTGCAATTGTAGCATTAACACCTTTAGCATTAGGTATTGGTACAGGTGCTCAAATGCATCAACCATTGGCTATTGCTGTAATAGGGGGTTTTGTACTTGCTTTACCGTTATTGTTAATTGTGTTGCCAACGCTTATTTATAAATCTATTCAGATAAATAAGGATTAAAATGAATTTATGAGACTATACTAGATTATTAAAAATAGTAAAGACTAAATTTACGGTTCTGGAATCTCAATTATAATTGGACTAAAAGAAATTTTTTCCTTTAAAAATTGAAAAGTTATGTTAGTTATTTTTTGTTGTTGAATTTTTTCAATATCCTTTTCTGTTGCCTCAAAATCAATTTGGGTGAAACTAAATGGCGTATTTTTTATTTCATCCGATTCAATTTCCTCATGTTCTGAATTTAAAGTAAGTTTTTCGTTTTCAAAATTAAATGTTAACGTACCTCCTTCTTTTTTAATTCTTGTAGAAAAAGTTCCAATAATTGCAATTTGTATAAATGGAAAACCTCCTAATTCTTCAATATCTAAATACACATCATTAAATTCGTTTTCAGCAAATTTTGTTCCTCCATCATAATTAATTTCAGGATAATCACTTAATTTTTCAGAAATAGTGGCTTTTGGTTTTTTTTTGAAGAAGGATAACATAGTAAGTAATATTAGCTAATTATTTTTGTTACGTTATTCTGAACCTGCCTGACCAGCAGGTAGGCTTGTTTCAGAATCTTTTTTTGTTATTAATAAAAATTTTGTATCGAGAACTTTTATTTAATTACTATTCTCGATACAATTTTTTTCGTTTCTCTGTAAAAAATTACCTGCCTTGTCGTTAGGCAGACTCGAATTGACGTAATTATATTTTATAAATGAATTACTTCATCGTAAGCAGCAGCTACAGCTTCCATAACTGCTTCGCTCATAGTTGGATGCGGATGAATTGCTTTTAATATTTCGTGCCCTGTTGTTTCTAGTTTTCTGGCAACAACGGCTTCAGCAATCATGTCAGTTACACCAGCACCAATCATATGGCAACCTAACCACTCGCCATATTTTGCATCAAAAATTACTTTTACAAATCCGTCAGGTGTTCCTGCAGCTTTAGCTTTACCTGAAGCTGAGAATGGAAATTTACCAACTTTTAATTCGTATCCCTGCTCTTTTGCCTGTGCTTCTGTTAATCCAACACTTGCAATTTCAGGAGTTGCATACGTACAACCTGGAACATTACCATAATCTATAGGTTCAGTATTTAAACCTGCAATTTTTTCAACACAAGTAATTCCTTCTGCAGACGCAACGTGTGCTAAAGCAGGACCAGGAACAACATCGCCAATAGCGTAATAACCTGGGATATTAGTCTGATAAAAATCGTTCACTAAAATTTTATCCCTATCCGTTACAATGCCAACATCTTCTAATCCAATATTTTCAATATTAGATTTAATTCCAACTGCAGAAAGTAAAATATCTGCTTCTAAAATTTCTTCGCCTTTTTTAGTTTTTACTACTGCTTTAACTCCTTTACCTGAAGTATCAACTGATTCTACAGATGAATTAAGCATTACTTTAATACCTGATTTTTTAAAGGAACGTTCAAATTGTTTTGAAACATCTTCGTCTTCTAACGGAACTAAATGCGGTAAAAATTCAACAATAGTAACTTCTGTACCTATTGCATTATAAAAATGAGCAAATTCAGCACCAATAGCTCCTGAGCCAACTACAATCATTTTTTTTGGTTGTTTTGGCAATGTCATTGCTTGGCGGTAACCAATTACTTTTTTACCGTCTTGTGGTAAGCTTGGTAATTCTCTTGAACGAGCACCTGTTGCAATAATAATATGGTCGGTGCTATATTCTGTTACTTTTCCATCATTATCGGTAACATCAACTTTTTTTCCAGTTTTTAGTTTTCCAAAACCTTCAATGACCTCAATTTTATTTTTTTTCATTAAAAATTGAACACCTTTACTCATATCTTCAGCAATTCCACGACTTCTTTTTATAATAGCATCAAAATCTTTATCAATGGCTTCTGCTTTTAAACCATAAGCATCTACATGTTTTAAATAATCGTACACTTGGGCACTTTTTAGTAGGGCTTTGGTAGGAATACATCCCCAGTTTAAACAAATTCCGCCTAAATTTTCTCTTTCTATAATTCCAACTTTAAAGCCAAGTTGTGAAGCTCTAATGGCAGTTACATATCCTCCGGGTCCACTTCCTATAATTAGTATATCGTATTTCATAATTTTAATTTTCTAAGTTAACAGCTGTTTATACTGCAAATTTAAGTATTTATTCTTTTTAATTTTTAAATGTCTTGTTCAATTCACTAAAAGGATTTCGAATCTTTAAATAACTTATAGTTTCTTCACTTTATTTTTTTAATGAACATTAACTCGTTGTGCATTTTGACCCTTTAAACTTACTGTTACGTTAGTTCGAGCCTACCTGACGGCAAGGCAGGTAATTTTTGATAAAAAATTGTATCGAGAATAGCTGTTCCTCAATAAAATTATTATTCTCGATACTAATTTTATGCCTAAAAAGGCTAAAATTCACTCGAATTGACGAAATTTTATCAAAATGCACAACGGGTGAACATTATTCTATTTTTATTTAGATTGCCACATTTTGTTGAAATAACAAAATTCGCAATGATATTATTTTTGCTTTAAATTACATTCTTTCAGGAACATTAATTCCTAATAATTTAAATGCAGCTTTTATAATTTTACCTACTTTTTCAGAAAGTTGGGTTCTTCTAATTTTTTCTTGTTCATTTTCACATCCTAAAATAGGAACGGTTTGATAAAATGAATTGTATTCTTTTACTAAATCATAGGTATAATTAGCAATTAAAGCTGGACTATGATTTGCTGCTGCATTTTGAATAATTTCAGGAAATAGCAATAATTGTTTAATTAACGACCGTTCTTTTTCATGTAAAGATACTTCATTTACTTTGCTTAATGTGATCTGGTAATCAAAATTTGCTTTCCTTAAAATCGATTGAATTCTGGCATAGGTATATTGAATAAACGGGCCCGTATTACCTGCAAAATCGACAGATTCTTCAGGGTTAAATAGAATTCGTTTTTTAGGATCAACCTTTAAGATATAATATTTTAAAGCACCTAAACCAATGGTTTTATACAATACTTCTTTTTCTTCGGTGGAATATCCTTCTAGTTTTCCTAATTCTTGAGAAATACTGCGTGCTGTATTGGTCATTTCTAGCATTAAATCATCTGCATCTACAACCGTTCCTTCTCTAGATTTCATTTTACCACTAGGTAAATCTACCATTCCGTAGGATAAATGATAGCAATTTTTTGCCCACGTGTAGCCTAATTTAGATAAGATTAAAAATAATACCTTAAAATGATAATCTTGTTCATTACCAACGGTATAAATTAAAGATTCTAAATCAAAATCTTTAAAACGTTCAATGGCGGTTCCTATATCTTGCGTCATATAAACTGCTGTTCCGTCTGCACGCAATACAATTTTTTCATCTAAACCTTCTTCGGTTAAATCAATCCAAACCGAACCATCTTCTTTTTTAAAGAAAATTCCTTTTTTTAAGCCTTCAGCAACCACATCTTTTCCTAACAAATACGTATTACTTTCGTAATAGTTTTTATCAAAATTTACACCTAATGCTGTATAAGTGATATCAAAGCCATCAAAAACCCATTGATTCATTTTTTTCCAAAGTGCAACTACTTCTGTATCTCCAGCTTCCCATTTACGTAGCATTTGTTGAGCTTCTACTAAAATAGGTGCTTGTTTTTTTGCTTCCTCTTCTGTTTTTCCTTTAGCAATTAATTTGGTAATTTCCTTTTTATATTCTTGGTCAAATTTCACATAATAATTACCTACTAATTTATCACCTTTTAAGCTAGTACTTTCAGGAGTTTCACCATTTCCATAACGTTGCCACGCCAACATACTTTTGCAAATATGAATTCCTCTATCGTTTATTATTTGCGTTTTATACACTTTTTTACCAGACGCGGCAATAATTTCAGCCACGGAATAACCCAATAAATTATTTCTGATATGTCCTAAATGAAGCGGTTTGTTAGTATTTGGCGAAGAATATTCTACCATTACCGCTTTAGCTTTTGGATTGGGAGTAACAAAACCAAAATTTTCAATTTTATAGATGGTATTAAAGCTGTTTAAAAAATAAGAATCACTAATAACAAGATTTAAAAAACCTTTAACTACATTAAAACTGCTTACTTCGGTTACATTTTCTACTAAATATTCTCCGAGTTTTGTGCCAATTTCAACAGGATTTCCTTTTATTAAGCGTAAAAATGCAAATACAACAATAGTGAAATCTCCTTCAAAATCCTTTTTAGTTGCTTGAAATTCAACGGAATCAATAGTTACGTTGCAAATTTTTTGCAAACCTTTTTTAACTGCCTGTTCTAATATTTTTTGCATTATTTTAATGGGTAATAATTTGAAGTGCAAAAATAGTAAATTACAATTTGTTTTTACTGTTTTACAAATTCAAATTCGGTAATACTAAAATTGAAATGTTGTTTTTTAGTGAAAATATTATTTTTTCATAAAAAGTAAAATACAAAGTTGTAACAAAGTATATTTGCACTATGGATGAATTTTTAAAAGAACTACCAAAACTTGCTGAAGAAAAGTTAATAGAAAACAAAAAATATTTTGCTAAATTAAAAAAGCGAACTCCAAAAAAGCTAGATTTAATTATGCAGGATTTGCATAAAAAGGAATTTAAAAAAACAGATTGTTTAACCTGTGCAAATTGTTGTAAAACTACTAGTCCAATTTTTACAGATAAAGATATTCAGCGTATTGCAAAGCATTTGAAAATGAAAGTTGTGAATTTTATTTCGCAATATTTAGAGCGTGATACGGACGATTTTTACGTATTAAAAACAGCACCTTGCACTTTTTTAGATTTGAGTGATAATACTTGTTTTATTTATGATGTTAGACCAAAAGCGTGTAGTGAATATCCACATACCAATCGTAGAAAATTTATCCAATTAACCACTTTAACTATAAAAAACACGGAGATTTGTCCGGCGGTTTATAATATTGTGGAGGAATTGAAAAAGAAGTTGATATTGTAAATTAAATTGTTTAATCTGCAAACTCTGTCATTGGGATAGAGGCACAACTGAAGCATTCTGTTACATTGTAGTTCTAATTTATGATTACTTCACTACATTTCATTTCGTTCGCAATGACGTCACTGCGAGGAGTATTTAACGACGTGGCAGTCTTTTATTCAACAAACAGCCTTGTTTTTTACCCTTAACTTTTCTTTGTTAAGTGTCAAATTAAACTCTTATGCAAACATAGGATGACGTACATTTTTATTTCACCTTAGTATTATAAAAAAATAGTTTTTTACGAGTATATAAATATATAAAAAGTAAGTCCCACCGAAGCAGGACTCAAGATTTTCATCTACGGCATATAGCCTTATTGTGATAAGATTAAAGATTAGAATAATTTTTTCACATTTCAAATGTACAATTTTTATTTTTAAATAGCACAAAAGCAGTTAATTTTAATCCATTCTAAATTAGACTTTATTATTTTGTTTAATAGTTAAAATGCTTACTTTAGACACTTACTTTATTAAAGTAAAATTGCTAAAAAATAAATAAATTATGTCAAAAATTTTAGGATTAGATTTAGGTACCAATTCTATTGGTTGGGCGGTAGTGGAAAATGAAAGCGAAAAAAATAAAGAAACTTTTGAATTAAAAAATAAAGGTGTCATTATTTTTTCAGAAGGAGTAAAAAGTGAAAAAGGTAACGAAATTTCACGAGCAGCAGAAAGAACGGAATTTAGAAGTGCTAGAAGATTAAAATTTAGAAGAAAATTAAGAAAGTTTGAAACTCTTCTTGTATTGTCAAAGAATGGAATGTGCCCTTTAAATGAAAATGAAGTTATAGATTGGAAAAAATCTGGATTTAAAAAGTATCCAATCAATGAAGATTTTTTATATTGGTTACAAACAGATAATCAAGGAAGTAAAGATAATAAAGAAGAAAGAATAATAAGAAAAAGTGCTGTAAAAAATCCGTATTATCTTAGAGATAAAGCAAGTAGGCAAAAAATAAATAAATTAGAATTAGGAAGAGTATTTTATCATATAGCTCAACGTAGAGGCTTTTTGAGTAATAGATTAGATCAAAGCGATAAAGGGATTATTGAAATCCATAAACCAAATTTACTTGATATTTTAGAAGAAAGCAAAACAATAACTGAATTAACTCTTACAATTACTGAGTATTTTGAAAATATTGAGATTGCGAATAAAAAGAAAAAAGATTTAGATGCTGGAGGTCAAAAATTATACTCATTATATTATTTATTTCTGAAAGTTTTAAAAGAAAAAGAGGATTTAAAAATATTAAAAAATAAAATTGGTGAAAGGCTTAATAGAAAAGAAAATTTAGGAAAAGTAAAGCAAGGAATAGATGATTTAAATGAGAAAATTAAAAAGGGTGATTTTAAGACGCTTGGCCAATACTTTTATTCAATTTATGGAAAAACTAATCAACGAATTAGAAACCAATATACGGCAAGAGAAGAACATTATATAGAAGAATTTGAACAAATATGCAAGGTTCAAGATTTAGGAGAAATTAATCGAACCGAAAACGAACCAAGTAAAAGGTATAAAGGCTTAACTCTTGCCTTATACAAAGCTATTTTTTATCAACGCCCTTTAAAATCTCAAAAAGGATTGGTTGGTAAATGCACTTTAGAACCTACAAAATATCGTTGTCCAGTTTCTCGACCAGAATTCGAAGAATATAGAATGTATCAATATTTAAATAATTTTAAAATTAAAACTCCTGAAAATGAAAAGTTAAGGGAATTGACAGAAGATGAAAAGGAAAAAATTAAACCTTTGTTTTTTAGAAAAAAAACACACTTTGACTTTGAGGAAGTTGTAAAAAAAATAATTCCTAAAAATGAAATAGCAGTATTTTATAAAAGTAAAGATGCTATAACTGCAAAATATATAGTTAATTATAAGTTAAATGCTTCTTTAAGTAATTGCCCAACAATTGCTCATTTTAGAACTATTTTTGGTGAAGATTGGAAAAACCTAAATTATTCCTATAAAACAATAGGTAAAAAGGGAGTAGAAAAAGCACGAACTATAAATTATCAAGATATTTGGCATGTTTGGACAACCTTTACAACTAATGAAAAGCTGTATGGTTTTGCATTTAAAAAATTAGACCTTGCACCAGAAGTTGCACTTAAGTTTTCTAAAGTAACCTTAAAAAAAGATTATGCTTCGGTAAGTCTCAAGGCTATAAATGGTATTCTACCTTACTTAAAAGAAGGCTTAATTTATTCGCATGCTGTTTTTATGGCAAATATGAAAAATGTGGTAAAAGAACAAATTTGGTATAATAAAGAAGATAGAGATTTAATACAATTAGAAACTAAAAAGATAATTGATAATCATCGAGTTGAAAACAAATTGTTGTTTGTAATTAATAGTTATATTAAAATAAATTTTAAAAACTCATATTCTAAACAAGCAGATTTTATTTATAGAAAAGAGTTAGAAAAATCATTTGAATTTGAATTTGGAAAGAAAAAATGGACATCAATAAATGCAGACGGTCTATTTGAAGATAATTATACTGTTTTTGTAGAACAATTCAAGAAAAAAGAATTTCTTCAAATTAAAAGAATTGATGAGAAGGTTATAGACTTTTTAAATGGTAAAAACCAAACAGGAGAAGTTTATTTAAAAGATCTCAAACATTCAAATAAACTATATCACCCATCTGACATTGAAAAATTTAAATTAGAAAAGGTAAAAAATAAAGAAGGTGAAGTATGTACAATTTTAGGTAGTCCATTATCTAATTCTATTAAAAATCCGATGGCTATGAAGTCATTACATAAAGTCAGAAAACTAATAAATACTTTGATTTTAGAAGAGGTAATTGACGAAAACACAAAAGTTCATATTGAATTAGCACGAGAATTAAATGATGCTAACAAAAGAAAAGCTATGCAAAAATGGCAAAAAGATAGAGAAGATGAACGAATAAATTATAGAAAAGCGATAAAAGAACTTTATAAAGAAGATTATGAGCCTACAGAAACAGATTTAGATAAATTTAAAATGATGTTGGAGCAAAGGGCTGATGGTAAAATTATTTCTAAAGAAGATATTTTGAAATATAAACTTTGGAAAGAACAAAATCATATTTGTTTATACACAGGAAATACTATTAATCTTGAAAGTTTTTTAGGTAAAAATCCTAAATACGATATAGAGCATACAATTCCAAGGAGTATTTCAATTGATGATTCTCAAATGAATAAAACACTTTGCGAAAGTAAATTTAATAGAGATATAAAGAAGAACCAAATTCCTTTTCAATTAAGTAATCATTCTGAAATAATGAGTAGAATTTATCATTGGAAAGGTAAACTTGATAAATTAGAAACTGAAATCAAAGGATTGGTAAAAGCCTCAAAAACAGCAACAGATAAAGAGGCAAAGGATAGAATTATACAAAAACGCCATTATTTAAAAATGGAGTATAATTACTGGAAAGGGAAATATGAAAGGTTTGAAAAAGAAGAAATAAAAGCAGGATTTAAAAATAGCCAAATTGTGGATATTGGGATTATTACAAAATATGCACAACAGTATTTAAAATCATATTTCAAAAAAGTGTATTCTGTAAAAGGTACAATGGTTGACCAATTTAAAAAATCTTGGGGAATAAAAAAAACTATAAAAGACAAAGATGGTATAGAGAAAAAGGATCGTTCAAATCACATTCATCATTGTGAAGATGCAATTACAATTGCGTGTATGACCAAAAATAAATATGATTTACTTGCTCACGCTTGGGGTTTAGAAGAAAAAGGAGAACTAAAAAAAGCAAGAAAAGAATTAGAAAACAATAAACCTTGGAAAACTTTTACTGAAGATGTAAAAAATATTTATAAAGAAGTATTAATTGTACACAGTCACAAAGATAAAGTGCCAATGCAAAGCAAAAAGAAGTTGCGAAAACGGGGTAAAATACAGTATAATAAAAATGGAGAGGCAATTTATCAACAAGGAGATACGGTAAGAGGCTCTTTACATTTAGATACTTTTTATGGAGCAATATTGCAACAAGATGCGGTAAACAGTAAACCCTTTGCTAAAGATAAAGGAGGAAATGGTATTATTAAATATGTAGTTAGAAAACCTTTAGATGGAATTAAGAAAACAGATATAGATAAGATTGTTGATGAAGCTGTAAAAAAAATCATTAAACAAGCAATAAAAGATGATATTTTAGTTGCAAAAAAAGATGTTTACAAAATTGAAATAGGTAAAACAGTTTGGATGAATGAAGAAAAACAAATACCTATTCGTAAAGTTAGGGTTTATACCCCATCAATTAAAAATCCGTTGAAAGATTTTAAAAAGCATAGTGTAAAAGATAAATCTAAACACCCTCATAAACGAGAATATTATGTTCAAAATGATGAAAATTATTGCATGGCTATTTATGAAGGAGAAGATAAAAAAGGAAACATTAAAAGAACGTTTGAATTAATTAATATGTTAGAAGCGGGTAATTATTATAAATTAAGTAACAAGAGCAATGCAAAAGAAAATGAAATAGTTCCAATAAAAGATTTTAAAACTAATTTTCCTTTAAAATATTTATTAACTAAAAATACTCAAGTCCTTTTTTATCAAAATAATTTAGAAGAAATATGGGAAATTGATTCAATTGAAAAACAAAAAAGACTCTATAAAATAATTGGTTTTGAAGCAGATGGAAGAATACAATTGAGGTTTCATCAAACTGCAATGCAACAAAGCAGTACAAACGCAGATGAATTAACTATTGTAAAGTACATGAAGGATAATAATTTAAAAAACTCTGAAGTAAACTATACAAATCCTGTACCTTGGTTAAGGCTTAGTAAAGGCAATTTAAATTTCATTGTTAATGGTGTTGATTTTAAAATTACACCATTAGGTAAAATAGAAAAACTATAATATTTAATTAAAACTTGTCATTCCGACAACGGAGGAATCGCATATTATTAAAAATTATGATAGAATTTAAAGAAAGCATTTATTCTTTTTATGTGTATATAATTACAAACACCTACCGTACTACTTTTTATATTGGTGTAACTAATAATTTGAATAGACGTTTGCAAGAGCATAATAAAAACATAGAAAAAAATAAAAAAACATTTGCTGCCAAATATAATTTAAAAGATTTAGTGTATTATCAAAAATTCGGTTGGGTACAGCAAGCCATTGCACGTGAAAAAGAATTGAAAGGATGGCGTAGAAAAAAGAAATTAGATTTGATTAAAGCTTTTAACCCAACTTTTAAATCATTGAATCATCTTTTTGAACAAAAAGTAGAATTGTAAAATTAAAAGTAGTAAGTTCTTTGAAATATTGGGTTGTTATTCTAATGGTTCATTTTGTCATATCGAGTAGGCAAGGTATCACATTGTGATAAGGCATAATGCGATTCCTCCTTTGTTGGAATGATAGGAAAGGATTTATTATTTCAATAGTTTATTTTGTCATGTACTGAGTTGTTAATTTAATGGTTCATTTTGTCATACCGAGTAGGCGAGGTATTACATTGTGATAAGGCATAATGCGATTCCTCCTTTGTTGGAATGACAGGAAAGGATTTATTATTTCAATAGTTCATTTTGTCAAGTGCTGAGTTGTTAATTTAATGGTTCATTTTGTCATACCGAGTAGGCGAGGTATTACATTGTGATAAGGCATAATGCGATTCCTCCTATTGTTGGAATGACAGGAAAGGATTTATTATTTCAATAGTTTATTTTGTCAAGTGCTGAGTTGTTAATTTAATGGTTCATTTTGTCATACCGAGCAGGCGAGGTATTACATTGTGATAGGGCATAATGCGATTCCTCCTTTGTCGGAATGACAGGAGAACCATCTTTGTTAATTTAATGGTTCATTTTGTCATACCGAGTAGGCGAGGTATTACATTGTGATAAGGCATAATGCGATTCCTCCTTTGTCGGAATGACAGGAGAACCGTCTTTGTTAATTTAAGGGTTCATTTTGTCATACCGAGTAGGTGAGGTATCACATTGTGATAAGTATAATGCGATTCCTCCTTTGTCGGAATGACAGGAAAGGATTTATGATTTCAATAGTTCATTTTGTCAAGTGCTGAGTTGTTAATTTAATATTTCATTTTGTCATACCGAGTAGGCGAGGTATCACATTGAGATAAGCCGTAATGCGAGATTCCTTCTTTGTTGGTTTGATTAAAGATTAGAAATGACGATATTAAAGTAACACTTCTTTTATCCAATACAGGTGTTGTGGTTTGATTAAAGATTAGAAATGACGATATTAAATGGTACTCAAACCAGTCGACATAATTTGTTGTGGTTTGATTAAAGATTAGAAATGACGATATTAACACTGTTTAAATGGTGTTATAGTAGTTTGTTGTGGTTTGATTAAAGATTAGAAATGACGATATTATAAATGCCAACATTCCGATGACAAATACTGTTGTGGTTTGATTAAAGATTAGAAATGACGATATTTCAACGTCATCGTGTCCTATGAGCTCTGTAGTTGTGGTTTGATTAAAGATTAGAAATGACGATATTACTTTCTAAATTAGTATTGGTTGTTTTTGTGTTGTGGTTTGATTAAAGATTAGAAATGACGATATTACTATACTTTTTAATTAACCTACTCCAGCTGTTGTGGTTTGATTAAAGATTAGAAATGACGATATTTCTTTGTAGTTTCATAACATCTACACTAATGTTGTGGTTTGATTAAAGATTAGAAATGACGATATTTATTTAATCTTATAACATGATTAAAATACAGTTGTGGTTTGATTAAAGATTAGAAATGACGATATTTTTATTCTAGTATATCCATCTAAAACAACAGTTGTGGTTTGATTAAAGATTAGAAATGACGATATTATTGAATTTATCACATAAAGCCACCCATTTGTTGTGGTTTGATTAAAGATTAGAAATGACGATATTTGAAAAATTTACCCGTATTGAAGGAACGCTGTTGTGGTTTGATTAAAGATTAGAAATGACGATATTTGGTGTAATGAGTGACTTAAGTCATTCTATGTTGTGGTTTGATTAAAGATTAGAAATGACGATATTTTTTTGTCTTTTACAATTCTTCGTTTTACTGTTGTGGTTTGATTAAAGATTAGAAATGACGATATTCCCTTTAGAACGCTGAACGGTCAATGTTTTGTTGTGGTTTGATTAAAGATTAGAAATGACGATATTAAAATAATAGCTTTTAAATTCATTTCTCTAGTTGTGGTTTGATTAAAGATTAGAAATGACGATATTTGAACTAGTCTATTATTACGAGCCGCACCAGTTGTGGTTTGATTAAAGATTAGAAATGACGATATTGGTAGGATTCGGTAATACTACAGCCGACCTGTTGTGGTTTGATTAAAGATTAGAAATGACGATATTTCAGCAAGTATTTCATTACTAGCAATGTTAGTTGTGGTTTGATTAAAGATTAGAAATGACGATATTTGCACTTGTTCCATTATAAGCTGTAAAACTGTTGTGGTTTGATTAAAGATTAGAAATGACGATATTAGTTGCACTGTTAGCTTCTAATAATCAAAAGATTAATTAAGAATATCGTTTAAAAAAATGCTTCTTTTTTGTTGTGATAAGGCAAAATTGAGGCATTTTTTTCATTCAAACGTGGTTTACAAACACTTCATCTTATTGGTGTATTTGTGAATTGAAAAAGATTGTATTAAAAATTATTAGATAATTCAATTAAATAGTTATACCCAAATGCAGTTGCTATTGCCATACCAAAACTTAATAATGTACCTATTAGAATGTATTCGGTGAGATTTCTATCTTTAGCATTAGATAAATCTCCAAATCTAAATACAGATTTTGCAGCAAGAAGAAAGCCAATTCCTTCCCAATAATTCATAAGAATGAAAGAAAAAATAAATAACCGTTCTAATATTCCTATGTATTTACCCGCTTGATTTGTAGAGTCATTATTTATTTTCCATTTAGATATAAGTATTTTTATTATAACAGAAGACACGTAAGTTGTTATTAAAATAAATGTTATTAATAGTAATGATTTTATGGAGTAAATTGAAGTTAAATCTATTTTGAAAGGGTAGTAATAATAGATTACCCCTGTAATAACAATAAAATGCAGTATTTGATCTGCAAAAAATAATATACGTGAATCAACTTTTTTATTTAAGTATAGTTTTACAAGGTCAGTTATATAATGTGAAATAATTACTATAATGATACCTTTCCAGTAATTGAAATTAAATTGAAGTGCAATTAATAATAAAACGGTATGAATTAATATATGCCAATATAAATATTTTGATTTGTATTTCCTTTTTTTCTTATGTTTAACCCATTTATTAGGTTGAAATAAAAAATCACCCATTAAGTGAGCTAGAATAAATTTTATGGCTAATGTTAACATTTGTTTTTAATTTCTTGTTGGTAATAAAAAAGTAATTTTTGAATTTCGTAAAAACCGCCTCTTTTTAAGCTAGTACTTATGTTACTTTGTTTTTTATTAAGTAAAAGAGCTAATTTTTTTTGATTAATTTTATGTTCAAATGCTATTGCAGTTTTAATAATCAAAGAAGAAGTTGGAGTCCAGTTGTCCATAGTAAGAGTAGCAAGGCTAAACATTAAATTCATGGTCTTATCAAACTCTTTCCATACAGTTTGAATGGCAAGGGTTTGTTTTTTTAGTTTTTCAAAAGATTGCCCTGAATAAATAAAAGCACTTCCGTTTGATTCAGTGATTTTTTCTGATTTATATGTTTTTTCGCCAATACCAATGGCTATTCTAACATCTAATGATTTAAACTGTTTTATAGTAGATTTGATTAGTATTGCTGCTTTTAATGCTTCGGCAGGTGTTATTTCTATTTGAAAGCTATCTCCTCTATATATTTCCCAAGTTTTTGGTTTTGAGCCATATTTATTTAATACCTTTTTTAGCTCAGGCATCCATTGCTGTGCATCTACTTCTCTAGAATTTATTACATCTCCAGTTATGATTGCTATCATAAAACTTAATTTTATTCAAATATATATGCTTTTTTGCATATAATCAAATATATATGCTTTTTTACATATAATTTATTTTATATTCTTTTTTGCATATAATGTAAAATAGAAATTATAATTCAGAAATAAATTTTTGAAACGGAATTAGGATGAGGTATAATATTTAATAAAATACTTCTTTTTTGTTGTGATAAGACAAGATTGGAAGCATTTTTTATTTAAAATAATTCTAATTGCATTGGTGGTGGTTCTTTAGGAACTTCTGCAATTCCCCAAAAATTTAAAATATTCCCAAATTGTTTATCTGTAATACGCAAAATACTTACTTTGCCTAATGGAGGTAATAATTTTTTAATTCTTTTTTCATGAACATCAGCACTTTCACTACTTGCACAATGCCTAGTATAAACGGAGTATTGCATCATAGTAAATCCATCTTTTAATAAATTTTTTCTAAATTGCTGTGCATTTCTACGATCTTTTTTAGTTTCAGTTGGTAAATCAAAAAATACAAATAACCACATAATTCTATAAGCATTTAATTCCATAAACTTGGATAATTAATTTTTTTTAATTTTCCAGTATAACATTGTTGTAAAGAACTAGTAGTTTTTGATAGTGCAACCATTAAAGGACTTTTTACACCATCAAAATAAACTGTTTCTGTTAATATACTTAAAAGTTGTGCTTTAATGGCAGTAGTTAATTCTTTTTCAGATGAAGTAGCTAATATTTCAATAACTTTAGCATCCACCAAAGGTCTAAAAGGTTCCATAATATCATCAGCTAAACAAAACGCATTATATTTATTATGATGATGAATTCCAAGAGTGCTAAGTAATCCACTACCAGCAATTGCACGGGCTACAGCTGCTCTTAAAATAATATAGCCATAGTTTAAAAATAGATTAGGAAAATCACCATAGCGTTCTCTTTTAAATTTAAAATCAAAAATATGCTTCCAATAATGGGCTGCTGCTGCACCTTCCATATTTTCGGTATCACCACTTAATACTTTTGATTCATAATAATTTAAAACTTTAAAAGGTTTTTTATGTATTTTTAATAGTGTAGCTTGATGCTTTATTTTTGTTTTTACAGTATGTTGCCAAAGTTGTTTTTTTAATGGAATAGAAGCATTTATCTGATTTGCAAATAATTCTTGCTGAATATAATGATTGTTTAAATTTAGCAACATGCTTGTTGGCATATGTTTCACATCACAAAAAATTACCGCTACATTGTTATCTGAAAGTTTGGTTAATGTAGGTATAGAAATGTAAATTTCAGGATGTTCGAGTACTACAAATCCTATATCTTCAATTGGTGTAGTTACTTCTCTATGCTCTGTTTTAATTACTAATTGTTCAAATTTAGTGGTTAAAGATGCTTTATTACCAAAAAAAAGGGTACGTTTAATCATAACTTTTTCATTTAACAATTTTGAAGATTAAAAATACTTAAATTTTTAAATGAAGTCAACTAAGTAATTTATTATTTGATGTTAATTTTTTTAAGTAAAAATTAAGGATAGATTAAATATTTTATCCTTATTTTTTTAAATAGTTCAATTTTAGGTTGCCAAGAATTATGAATTTCTTCAGCTGTTTTTCCTTCTTTTAGTTGCTTTTCTAAGATTAAATTACCTACATGTTTTGTGAAAGTTGTACCAAAAAAAGTCATATTCTTTGGCGTTTTTTGATAAGCATCTATCAAATATTGGATATTTACAGTTTTTAACTTTGCTACATTTTTTAAATTAACACCATAACATAATTTATTTTCAAACTTAGGATGTTTAGCTCCAAAATTTGGTTTTGGTGTATAACTAAAATTACTTTTAGGGAAAAACGGAGCTCCATATTGTTGAAATTGATATTCCGTTCCTCTACCTGCATTGATGGTAGTTCCTTCAAAAAAACCTAAACTTGGATATAAATTTATAGCTTTATCATTAGGTAAATTTGGGGAAGGACGAATAGGTAAAGAATATCGACTTTGATGGGTGTAATTTTTTAAAGGAATAATGATCAAATTACAAGTTACGCCATTTTTTAACCAATGTTCGCCATTAATCATTTTTGCATATTCGCCAATAGTCATTCCATAAACCAAAGGCACCGGATGCATTCCTACAAAACTTTTATATTTAAGGTCTAAAGTTGGTCCATCAATATAATATCCGTTAGGATTTGGTCTGTCTAATACAATTAAAGGAATATTATTTTCAGCACAAGCCTCCATTACATAATGCAACGTTGAAATGTAGGTGTAAAAACGAACGCCAACATCTTGAATATCAAAAACTACTACATTAATTCCTTTTAATTGTTCTTTTGTTGGTTTTTTGTTTTTCCCATAAAGAGATACAATTGGTAAACCTGTTTTTTCATCAATTCCATTGGTTACTTTTTCACCTGCATTTGCAGATCCTCTAAATCCATGTTCAGGAGAAAAAACTTTTTTAACTGCAATTTTTAAAGATAATAAGCTATCAACCAGATGTGTATAATTATTTTTATCTTTTTTGTTTGAATTTTCCCCTTTAAATATTACTGAAGTTTGGTTAGCAACTATAGCAATATTTTTATTTTGAATTAAGGGAAAATAAATAGCAGTTTGCTGTGCTCCAGTTAAAATAGGAAATGAATTGTTTTGTGAATTATTTACAGATTTTTTAGGTTGAACTTGAGAACAAGAAATCATTAAAAAAAACAACAGAAAAACCGCTAATAAATATGTATTTTTGAAAAATATAGAAATCATTTAAAATTGAATTACGAATTATTTATTGCCAAACGAATTATCGCTGCAAAGCGATATAAAAGTAGTATATCATCTCCAATAATAAAAATTGCGAGTATTGCCATTGCTATTGGCATTATTATTATGATGATTTCTGTGGCTACAGGTATTGGTTTACAAAAAAAAATTAGAGAAAAAATTGCAGGATTTAATGGTCATATTCAAATTACAAATTTTGATAATAATAATTCTCAAATTACTTTAAAACCAGTTTCAACCAATCAAAATTTTTATCCAAAATTTAAATCTGTTTCTGGTATTAAAAATATTCAAGTTTATGCTACCAAAGCAGGAATTATTAGAACTCCTACTGATTTTGAAGGTGTTGTTTTTAAAGGTGTTTCAAGCGATTATAACTGGACTTTTTTTAAAGATTATTTAGTAAAAGGGAAATTGCCTAAATACACTCAAAAAACCTCTAATGAAGTTTTAATTTCAGAAGAAATTTCAAAGCGGTTACATATAAATTTAAATGATGAGTTTAACATCATTTTTGTAAAAGATAACCCTTCTAAACCTCCTTTTATTAGAGTATTAAAAGTGGTTGGAATTTACAATTCAGGGTTTGAAGATTTTGATAAAAATTATGTAATTGGAGATATTCATCATATCCAAAAAATGAATAAATGGGACAAAAATGAAGTTGGTGGTTTTGAAATAATTTTAAATAATTTTGATGAAATTCAATCAAAAACAAAAGAAATTTATCAAAATATAGGTTCTACTTTAAATTGTGAAAATATTATAGAAAAATATCCCGGAATTTTTGAATGGATAAATCTATTTGATAATAATATTTTTCTAATTATTACCATTATGATTTTGGTTGCAGGCATTAATATGATTACTGCATTATTAGTTTTAATTTTAGAACGTACACAAATGATTGGTATTTTAAAGGCATTAGGCTCTCAAAATAAAAGCATCAGAAAAATATTTTTATATAATGCTACCTATATTATTTTAAAAGGTTTGTTTTGGGGAAATTTAATAGGTTTATTGCTATTAGCTATTCAAAAATATACAGGAATAATTACTTTAAATCCAAACACGTATTATGTAAGTAAAGTGCCTATATATATAAGTTTTAATTACATTATACTCCTAAATATAGGTACTTTGGTTTTGTGCGTAATTATGTTATTAATTCCATCAATAATTATCACTAAAATAAGTCCAGTAAAATCAATAAAATTTGAATAAAATTTATTCTTTACTTGTTTGGTATTTCTCCATTCTTGCATTTTCCTAAATAATCGCTTTTGTGCAGAGCTAAGTGAGCTGTAACAGCAGGTAATGTAATATTAATAGTTTGTGCATTTTTTGGATTACCAGGAGGAACATGGCACAAATCAACTTTGTGGTGATCTGCTTTTAAAATAAAAAAGCTTAAAGATAGCGAAGTAGCAATTCCTAAATAAAGTAATTTAAGTCTCATAACAAATAATTTTAATATTAGTAAATAAATTGACTTTAGTGGGGAAAACAATTAAAATAAAATTGTTTCTAAAAATTAGCAATTATTTTAGGGGACAAATAACTGTTGCTAATGTATAAATAAAAATTTAATTATCAAATGATTATGTTCATTTAGTTATTAACATATAAAACTTGAATGTTATAATATTTCGTAACTTATAATTACTTACTATCTTTGCACCCTCAAATAAAAATATGGATTATTCAGAAAATATATTAGGTACCATCGGCAACACACCTTTAGTAAAATTAAATGCTACAGTAAAAGAAATTGATGCTTTGGTATTGGCTAAAATTGAAACTTTTAACCCTGGAAATTCAGCTAAAGATAGAATGGCTGTTAAAATGATTGAAGATGCAGAAGCTCAGGGTTTGTTAAAACCAGGCGGAACTATTATTGAAGGTACATCTGGAAATACAGGTATGGGCTTGGCTTTGGTAGCTATAATAAAAGGATATAAACTTATTTGTGTAATTAGCGATAAACAATCTAAAGAAAAAATGGATATTTTAAGAGCCGTTGGTTCTGAAGTAATTGTTTGTCCTACGGATGTAGAAGCAGACGATCCTCGTTCTTATTATTCAGTTTCTAAAAGATTAGCAGCTGAAACTCCAAACTCTTGGTACGTAAATCAATATGATAATCCATCAAATTCTTTAGCACATTATCAAAGTACTGGTCCTGAAATTTGGGAGCAAACCGATGGTAAAATCACCCATTTTGTGGTGGGAGTTGGCACAGGTGGTACAATCTCAGGAATTGGAAAATACTTAAAAGAAAAAAATCCGAATATAAAAGTTTGGGGAATTGATACTTATGGCTCTGTTTTTAAAAAATATCATGAAACTGGTATTTTTGATGAAAATGAAATTTATTCATACATAACAGAAGGTATTGGTGAAGATATTATTCCTAAAAATGTTGATTTTAGTGTTATTGATGGATTTACAAAGGTTACGGATAAAGATGGTGCAATTTACACTCGAAAAATAGCTAAAGAAGAAGGAATTTTTGTTGGAAATTCTGCTGGCTCAGCAGTAAAAGGTTTATTACAATTAAAACATCATTTTAAAAAAGACGATGTTGTAGTTGTTTTATTTCATGACCATGGAAGCCGTTATGTAGGAAAAATGTTTAATGATAATTGGATGCGAGAACGTGGGTTTTTAGATAGTGAAAAAGTTACCGCATTAGATTTGGTTGAAGATAGAGTTAACGTTCCGTTATTGACCGTAAAAACTGAAGAGTTGGTTTGGCATGCTATTGAACGAATGAGAACCAACAATATATCACAATTACCAGTGGTTGATGTTAACGGTTTTGTTGGATCGGTTGATGAAAGCGATTTGTTTAAATTGTATTTTAATGATAAAGAAAGTACAAGTACTCCAATAAAAAAGGTAATGAGTAAATCATTTCCTATAGTTAAAAAAAATACATCTATTGATGCTATTTCCAAATTAATTAATAGAGAAAATAGTGCAGTTTTAGTAGATTTAGAAAATGGAAAATATCAAATAATTACTAAATATGATGTAATAAAATCTATTCATTAAATATTTGATTATCAGATTTTTGCAAGTATTAATTTTATGAGTTATTGGGCATAGTTTTAATATTCTTCAACTTTCACTACAAACTTTCCTACAAGTGTTGATTTTACATTTATTGGTATAACAATTGGGATGAAAACATTATTTACAAACCCAGCAGTATTTGTTATAAACTTATATATTTTTTCAAAAAGATTTGTATTGTCAGAAAATAATAAAAATTCAAATTTTGTATTCTTAGTTCTATTGTCAAATTGAATATTCCAAACTCTATTTAGAGTTAATGGTCCTTTTTCATAATTAAAATAAGTTGAATCTAATTTTGTGAAAATGTTATCATTTTTATTTATTGTAGAAATTTGAGGAATAAACATATATTTTTTAAATCCAGCACAATTGCACAAACTACTTACTTTTATTTTATATTTTTTATTTGGCTTTAATTCTAGTGAAAATTTTTGATAATTAGATTTAATAGAATCATTATAAATTAACACTGAATCATTGAGTGTTAATTTGTTTTTAAAGTTACTATTTGCGAGTAGTTGTTTTGTATTTGATTTATCAACATCAAATATATTAACTGATTGTTTGTCCTTTATCCGAATATATCCCTCATTTGGAATAATTTTTTTTGAACAAGCCGTTAAAACTAAAATAATTAATATAAAATTATTGAGTTAGTCATTTAGTTACCGTATATTTATCTCTTTAAACAAAGAGATATGGAACAATTTAAAGGGCAAGATATACTAAACTTTATAAAAGAACTACCAAATGATGATGTTTGTAAAGCCTATTTAGCTAAAATAAAGTGGCAAGATGGTTTTACTTGTAGTAAATGTGGAGGTACAAAAGGTTGTGAGAAGTCAGGATATAATTACCATTGTTATGCTTGTGATCATGTAGAAAGT
>NZ_JAKIUR010000045.1 GCF_021647475.1 Lutibacter sp. | reverse complement strand
ACTTTCTACATGATCACAAGCATAACAATGGTAATTATATCCTGACTTCTCACAACCTTTTGTACCTCCACATTTACTACAAGTAAAACCATCTTGCCACTTTATTTTAGCTAAATAGGCTTTACAAGCATCATCATTTGGTAGTTCTTTTATAAAGTTTAGTATATATTGCCCTTTAAATTGTTCCATATCTCTTTGTTTAAAGAGATAAATATACGGTAACTAAATGACTAACTCAATAAATTTATTCAACTTTAAGGTAAGTTGTAGCCTCAATTTTGACTTCGCTCCAAGTTTTTGAAATACCATCTTTACCAGTATGTAAATCTTTACAGGCAATATTTAAAGCACTTAATGCAGCTTGAGCTTGCCAATTATCTAAATTTAAGGTGCCATCTATAGTTACTAATTGATCCTTTATTACAAAAGTAACAGGTAGTTGTTTTGTAATACCATTCATAGTTAAAAGTAACGAACCTGTATTATCATTTTTTAAATCAAATGAACCAGTAATATTGTTTGTATTTATCATTTTTTCAAAAAAGAATTTAACTAATTTAGCATCTCTAATAGTATCTTTAGTAAAAATACTCGCAACAGGAATACTAAATTTAACTGAATTTAAAGCTTCAATTGGTGTAGCTGCTTTTTCTTGATTTAAAGTAATTTTTGTAAATTTTCCTTTAACGGGAACTTTATCTGTTGTTTTATAAGCAATCCAATTAATAGTAGTTGTTTTGGCATCAATAGTGTAACTTTTTGTAGCTTTTTTTACTACTGTTTTTTTTGTTTTTTTACATGAGCTAAGTGTTAAAGCTGTCAAAAGGAATAAGCCTAAAATATTTCTGTTTTTCATGATTATTTAGTTATTTTAAATGTTTGTTTACAATATTTATATATTCTTGTTTTGCTTTATCTTCAGATAAATTACTTAATTGCAACCATGCATTTATTTTAAATGCATTTCTTAATTTTATATTTCCAGATGGTTGAATATAATTATTTCCTTTAGTGGCTTGTTTATAATAAGCATAAAGGTGTAACATTATATCAGGAGGTAACTTTTTATTTGTGTTACTTGCAACTGAGTACGCTTCATTAAATGATTTTTCTAACTCTTTTCCCATTGTTGTAAAAGTACAAAATTATTTAAATGCAATTATTTGTTCTCCTCCTTTAACTTTTTCATTCAATTTAACATTTACTTTAGTGTTTATTGGAAGAAAGACATCTACGCGTGAGCCAAACTTTATAAAACCGCAATCTTCACCTTGTGTAACTTCTAAATTTGTAGTTGCATAGTTTACAATTCTTCTTGCCATGGCTCCGGCAATTTGGCGATACATGATTTCACCAAAGTTGGAAGTGTTTATAACAATTGATGTTCGCTCATTTTCTTCGGAAGATTTTGGATGCCAAGCTACCAAGTACTTACCAGAGTGATATTTACTATAAATTACTTTTCCACTAATAGGATAACGAGTAACATGTACATTTAAAGGGGACATAAAAATGGAGATTTGCAATCTTTTATCCTTAAAATATTCTTTTTCAAAAACTTCTTCAATTACTACTACTTTTCCATCAACAGGAGCAATAATTTGATTATCATTAATTATAGTTTTTCTTTTAGGATTTCTGAAAAATTGTAAAATAGCAATATAACAAAGCAACAAAATAAATGAAATTACTTTGTTTGTCCATAAATCATTAATAAATTTATCAATAAGAATAATTCCAATACCTAAAATAAAGGTAGCAGTTAGCAATATTTTATATCCTTCTTTATGGAACATGGTTTTATTGAACTAATTGTAAATAAATAAATATAAAAGGAGCAGCAAATATAACACTATCAAATCTATCTAAAAAACCTCCATGACCTGGAATAAAATTACTACTGTCTTTTACTCCAGCCTGTCTTTTAAACATAGATTCTATTAAATCGCCTAATACACCAAAGGTACTAACAATTCCTGCAATTACTATCCATTCTACTTGAGAAAGTGAACTAAATTGTTTGCTTAGAAGCAGGCTTACAATAAATGTAAATACCATTCCACCTATAAAACCTTCAATAGTTTTGTTTGGCGATATCCGTTTTAATAATTTGTGTTTTCCAAAATTAGAACCAATTAAAAAGGCGAAAGAATCATTAGTCCAAATTAAGATAAAAACGCCCAAAATGATTGTGCTTGCGTAGTTAAAAGAGGAATTTAAAAAAGGAATTTGTACCATTAATGAAAAAGGAATGACTATATAAATTATAGATAAAAATATTTTACCTAGATGACTAATAACTTCTTCCTTTTTTGCAAATAAAATGGAAGCAAAAGATATAAATATGGTTAAAAATAAAGCAACGCCCACATATTCAAATATAGTTTTTGCTGGTACATCTTCTACATTTAAAATGTTGCTAAAAATAAAAAGTAAGGTTCCTATAATATATGGAAAGATGCTATTTAATTTTATCATTCTCACAAACTCAAATAAACATAAAATCATTAAAATATAAAATAATATAATGAATGAAATTTTGCTGAATAATATGGAGAAAATAAGAATGCTAACAAATATAATTCCAGATAAAATCCGGCTAGATAGGTTTTTCATATACTATAAATCTTCAAACAATAACAAATATAAGTTTTTTGCATTGGTATTTCCATAATTTAAAAAATCGTCATTAGATAAATTGAGATTGTAATTTTTAATTGCACTAATATTACTTGGAATATTTCCATAATACCTTGTTTTTATACCTGTTAAACTTTCCCCTTTGGATTTAACAAGTTGACTAGTAGTTGCATATACAATAAAATTATCGGATAATTCCGAAATTTTTCTATCTTTTAATTGATTGGATGACAATAATATACTTCCATTTTCAGCAATTAGATGTTCACAACCAATAAAAACAGGTTCATTTTTATTAAAATCTGTGGTAGTTTTAACAGGCACAGTTTTCATTAATTTTAGTAAATCTCTGTCATCACAAATTAAGGTATTCCAAGAATTTTCACTAACAATATTTGCTAAATTTTCAACAACATCTTTTATTGAAGTACAGTATAAAAATTTACCATTATTTTTTATGAAATTATGAACAAAAAGTTGATCTAATGATTTTTGCTCAATAGCTATATCAGGCTTAATTTCTTCTTTACTTTTTGATGAACTAAAAAACTTTTTGAATAGACTCATTATTAAATTTGAATAAATTCAAAATTATAAAAAACTTATGAATTATTGGCAGTTTCGTCAGTTTTTTCATCTTTTACAGGAACTTCTTTTGGTAGTTCATCTGCTTCAAAAGGACGTTTTCCAAAAATGGTTTCTAAATCTTTTTTAAAGATAACTTCTTTTTCTAGAAGTAGTTCGGCTAAAATAGTTAACTTATCTTTGTTTTTACTAAGAATATCAAGAGCTCTTAGGTATTGAGTTTCAATAATTTTAGAAATTTCTTCATCAATTATTTGTGCAGTTTTTTCGCTATATGGCTTAGTAAAAGTGTAATCAGATTGCCCTGAAGAATCATAATAAGTTAAATTTCCAACTTTTTTATTTAATCCATAAACGGCTACCATAGCACGGGCTTGTTTGGTTACTTTTTCCAAATCATTTAATGCACCTGTTGATATTTTATTAAACATTAATTGTTCAGATGCTCTGCCAGCTAATGTGGCACACATTTCGTCTAACATTTGTTCAGATTGTACTATTTGACGTTCTTCGGGTAAATACCAAGCAGCACCTAATGATTGACCACGAGGTACAATAGTAACTTTTACTAATGGAGCTGCATGTTCAAGCATCCAACTTGCTGTTGCATGACCAGCTTCATGGTATGCAATGGTTTTTTTCTCTTTTGGAGAAATTATTTTGTTTTTCTTTTCTAAACCGCCAACAATTCTATCCACAGCATCTAAAAAATCTTGATGATGAACAGCTTTTTTAGCTTTTCTTGCAGCAATTAAAGCCGCCTCATTACACAAATTGGCAATGTCAGCACCTGAAAATCCAGGAGTTTGTTGAGCAAGAAAATCTAAATCAACATCCTTATGCATTTTAAGAGGTTTAATGTGTACTTTAAAAATGGCTTTACGTTCTCTTAAATCTGGTAAATCAACATAAATTTGACGATCAAAACGACCGGCACGTAAAAGTGCTTTATCCAATATATCTGCACGGTTTGTTGCAGCAATTACTATAACATTGCTATCCGTTCCAAAACCATCCATTTCTGTAAGTAGTTGATTTAAAGTGTTTTCTCGTTCATCGTTGCCGCCTGTCATATTGTTTTTACCACGAGATCGTCCAACAGCATCAATTTCATCAATAAATATAATTGAAGGAGCTTTTTGTTGTGCTTGTTTAAATAAATCTCTTACACGAGATGCTCCAACACCTACAAACATTTCAACAAAATCTGAACCTGAAAGTGAGAAAAATGGAACATGAGCTTCACCAGCAACCGCTTTTGCTAATAAGGTTTTACCAGTTCCTGGAGGACCAACAAGTAACGCTCCTTTTGGTATTTTACCTCCTAACGATGTATATTTCCCTGGATTTTTTAGAAAGTCAACAATTTCTTGCACTTCTTCTTTTGCACCTTCTAAACCAGCAACATCTTTAAAGGACGTTTTTACTTCTTGGTCTTTATCAAATAACTTAGCTTTTGATTTTCCAATACTAAATATTTGTCCGCCACCACCACCAGCACCACCAGACATTCGACGCATAAAATAAATCCATAAGCCAATTAAGAATATAAATGGTAAGTACACAAAAATTTGATCTAAGAAATTAGTTTTTTCAACATTACGAGTATCAAAATCTAAATTATCTGCAGTTCGTGCAGTGTTAAGTCCCTTTTCAAAATTTTGTAAATCTCCAAAATCATAAGAGTATAAAGGCATTGAACTATTGTAAAAAGAATTTTTATCTTTTTTGAATTTTTCTTTGTCTAAAGATTTCGCTTTGATGTAGATATCTGCAATATCTTTATTAACAATTTCAATTTTAGAAATATCATTATCCTTTAAAATGGTTCTAAATTCATTTTCACTTAACTTTTTTGTAGATAAATTTCCACTGTTTAAAAATTGATACCCCAAAATAAGAACGAAAATGATACCATAAATCCAATAAAAATTAAATTTAGGAGCTTTAATATTTTTATTTAATGGTGATTTTTTATTATTGTTAGCCATGTTTTTTTCTTAAAGTTGTAACTTAATTATTAATTATTAGATGCAATTGAAGTTATTTTAGCATCTCCCCATAAACTTTCAATGTCATAGAATTCACGAGTTTGTTTTTGAAAAACATGTACTACAACATTTATATAATCTAATAAAATCCATTCAGCATTTCCTTCACCTTCTACATGCCAAGGTTTTTCTTTTGCCAGTTTTCCAACTTTTTTTTGTATCATTCCTGAAATGGAATTAACATGAGTATTGGAAGTTCCAGAACAAATTATAAAATAGTCACAAACTGTGTTTTCAATTTCTCTTAAATCTAATAATTGAGTATCTACTCCTTTAATTTCGTCTATTGCTTTTAATATTGTTGCAATTAACGTATCAGCACTTGCATTTCTTTTTGTCATTAAATTTTATTAGTTTTTTGCAAAGTTATCATATTTTTTTAGGATATTTTTTGTTTTAAGTAACTTTGCTAAAATTATTAAACTAAATGTACATAATCAAACTTAATGCCATTGATTCTACAAATTCTTATCTAAAAGAACTAAGTGCAGAAAAGAAGTTAAGCAATTTTACCGTTGTTAGTACAGAATACCAGATAAATGGAAGAGGACAAATGGGAACAACTTGGGAATCAAGCAAAGGTAAAAATTTAATATTCAGTGTGTTAGTTAATTTTGAAGAGCTATTAATTACGCATAGATTTTATATAAGTATGGCTGTTTCTTTAGGAATAATTGCTACATTAAATAATCAATTTGATATCAAATTTAAGATTAAATGGCCAAACGACATATTGGCAGAAAGGGACAAAGTTGCGGGAATTTTAATTGAAAACACTTTTAGAGGAATCAATATAAGTCAAGCAGTAATTGGTATAGGTTTAAATGTTAACCAAACAGAATTTTCAAATCCGCTTAAAAATGTAACTTCTTTAATAAATTTATCAAAGAAAAAAACAGATAAAGATTTATTATTAAAACAGTTAATAAAAAATATACAATCTCAATTTTTGTTGCTTAAAGAAAAAAAGCTTAAGCTATTAAAAGATAACTATTTAAAAGAATTGTACGGTTATAAAATCAACTTAAATTTTATAGATATAAATAAAAATAATTTTATAGGTAAAATAATAGGCGTAGATGAAGATGGAAAATTGGAACTACTGGCTAAAAATAAAACTATTCGTAAATTTAACTTAAAGGAAATTACATTTACGAATAGTTAAATGCTATTATAATTTAGATGAATTCTCCGCTAAAGTATCTATAAATTTTTGAAGTGGACCTTTAACCATCATAGCCATCATTGGGTTAAAATCGCCATCAAATAATAATTGAGATTCACAACTGTTATTGTCAATAGCATTTATTTTAGTGGTTAATGTAAAATTTAATTTGCTACTGGCAGCACCAAAAACAAGTTGGTCAAATTCTTTTTTTTCTTTCATTACCAATCGTATTTCGGGCATTCCTTTTAAGCTAAATATAAAGGAATCGCCATCAACTTCAAATTTATTAATGTTTTCTGGCATTAATTGTTTAAAGTTTTCTAAATTGGTTAAAAACTGATAAAAATCTTTTTGAGATTTTTTAATGATTGATTTTTTACTTTCTAATTGCATGGTGTTTTGTTAAGGTTTCCAATTACTTGGGTTAATTCTCCAATTTTTTAATGTTTCTAATTCTTTTTCAGAAATATAATTACTTTCTAAAGATTGTTCTAATAAATAATCATAATTACTTAAGGTTTTTAAAGCAACATTAGCTTTTTCAAAGTTTGTAGTAGCAATTTCAAATCCATATGAAAATATGGCAACCATTCCTTTTACATTTGCTCCTTCAGCTTTTAAAGCTGTTACTGCATTTAAACTACTTTTACCAGTGCTAATTAAATCTTCAACAACCACAATAGTTTTGTTGGGTTCCAATAATCCTTCTACTTGATTTTTTCTTCCATGTTTTTTAGGTTCAGGACGCACATAAATAAATGGAACATTTAATTGCTGAGCAACTAACATTCCAATAGCAATTGCACCTGTAGCAACACCTGCAATAACATCAGGTTTTCCATATTCTTCTTCAATAATACGTGCTAAATTTTCACGTAAATAATTTCTAATTTTAGGATAGGATAATGTGATTCTATTATCGCAATAAATAGGTGAATTCCATCCAGAAGCCCAAATAAATGGATTTTTAGTTTGTAATTTTATGGCTTTAATTTGTAATAGTAATTCTGCGGTTTTTTTTGCAGTATCTTTGTAATTAATCATGCTACAAATGTATAAAGTTTTTGTAAACGATTCTCCAATTATTTTAACGGATAATCAAAACATTTCAACAATCTATCAAAAAATTTTTTTTGATAAAAATGAAGTTATCAAGATTGTCGAAACTCTTTTTAATGATAAATTAACAGGTATTTGTTTACTATGTGATAATATTGAAGAGTGTTGGAATTTATTTCAATCTGAATTTAAAATTCAAAAAGCGGCAGGAGGCAAAGTATTAAATGCTAAAAATGGAGTGCTTTTTATTTATCGTTTTAATAAATGGGATTTACCAAAAGGGAAATTAGAAAAAGGAGAATCTATTAAAGAATGTGCCATTAGGGAAGTTAAAGAGGAATGTGGAATTGGCCATTTATTAATTGAAAAGGAATTGCAAACAACATACCATATATTTAAAAGAAAAAGTAAAACCATTTTAAAAATAACGTATTGGTTTTTAATGAAAACAGATTATGATGGCAAATTAAAACCACAAGTTGAAGAAGGTATTACTGAAGTTGTTTTTAAAAATAAATCCTCCTTAAAATTAGCACTTACAAATACTTACGAAAATATTAAATTACTTTTTTAAACTCCTATATTATATTGATAATAAATTAGTTTCTAGTTAAATTTTCCTTTTAAATTTCTTCATTTTCAATTGAGATAATTACGCTATCTTTGCCGCTTTTTGTAAATAAAATACTATGACTGAATTTATTCAAAAGCGAGCTTCCAATATAAGAAATGATGTTTTTTCTGGAATTACTGTGGCTTTAGCTTTAGTACCTGAAGCAGTAGCTTTTGCTTTTGTTGCAGGAGTTGATCCGTTAGTTGGGTTATATGCAGCTTTTATGGTTGGTTTTATAACTTCTATTTTTGGTGGAAGACCTGGAATGATTTCTGGTGCAACAGGTTCGTTGGCTGTAGTTATGGTTGCTTTAGTTGCTCAAGGAAATGCTATGGGAAATCCTTCTGAACATTTAGGATTGTATTATTTATTTGCTACGGTAATTTTAATGGGAATTTTTCAAATTTTTGCTGGAGTTTTAAAGCTTGGGAAGTTTGTGCGATTAATTCCACATCCTGTAATGATGGGATTTGTGAATGGTTTAGCAATTGTTATTTTTATTTCTCAATTAGGAATGTTTAAAAAAACTGTTGATGGAGAAAAAGTATGGTTACAAGGAAACCAATTATACTTAATGATAGGATTAGTAGCTTTAACCATGTTAATAATGTGGGGTTTACCTAAAATTAAACAAACCAGAAAGTTTCCTGAAGCGTTAATTGCAATTTTAGTGGTTAGTACAATAGCAATTTTAGCTCATTTTGATATTTCAACGGTTGGCTCTTTTATTAAAGATGGAGGCGGAGTAGGATTAAAAGGCGGATTACCAACTTTAAAATTAGAGACTTTTTCAAAAATTCCTTTAACTATAAATACGTTAGTTTTTATTTTTCCGTATGCCTTAATTTTAGCAGCTATAGGATTAATTGAATCACTAATGACTTTAAATTTAATTGATGATTTGACTGAAACGCGTGGAAATGGAAATAAGGAATGTATAGCACAAGGAAGTGCAAATATAATTACAGGTTTATTTGGTGGAATGGGTGGTTGTGCTATGATTGGTCAATCTATTATAAATATTAAAGGTGGTGGTAGAGGAAGATTATCAGGTATTGTTGCTTCAGTAATGTTGCTTTTATTTATTCTTTTTGGTTCTTCTTATATTGAAAAAGTTCCAATTGCAGCCTTAGTTGGTGTAATGTTTATGGTAGTAATTGGTACTTTTGCTTGGAGTAGTTTTAGAATTATTAACAAAATTCCAAAAGCTGATTTATTTGTTTTACTATTAGTTTCAGTTTTAACCGTTATTTTTGATTTAGCAATTGCTGTTTTGGCTGGAGTTATTGTCGGTGCATTGGTATTTTCTTGGGAAAATGCAAAAAGAATTAGAGCAAGAAAAACGATTAGAGAAGATGGCACAAAAGTTTATGAAATTTGGGGACCTTTATTTTTTGGATCGATTGCTGCGTTTAATGAAAAATTTGATATAAAAAATGATCCTAATAATATTGAAATAGATTTTATAGAATCAAGAATTAGCGATCATTCTGCTATTGAATCTGTATTCAATTTAGTGGAAAAATATGAAGAAGCTGGTAAAGTAATTAAATTAAAACATTTAAGTGAAGAATGTAAAATGTTACTTAAAAAAAGCAGTCCTAAATTTGAAAAAGTAATTATTAATGATATTGATGATCCACGTTATCACGTGGTTGAAAATCCAGAAATTTTTAATTGATGTTCTATCTACATAAAATTGTTTACTTCAATAACAGCTCTAGGTTGCATCTTTGAAAGATGTATATTTCCAATGCTAACTCTTATCAATCGTAAGGTTGGAAAACCAACGGCAGCAGTCATTTTTCGAACTTGTCTAAATTTTCCTTCGGTTAAAGTTATAGAAACCCAACTTGTTGGTCCGTGGCGTTCATCTCTTATTTTTTTTGATCTTTTGGGTAAATTATGTGGTTCTTCTATTTTAAAAGTTTTACATTTTTTTGTTGTGTATTTAATTCCTTCAAAACCAATTTCCACACCATTTTTTAATTTTTCAACAGCTTCTGAAGTAATTAATCCATCAACTTGTGCATAATACTCTTTTTCTACCTTGGTACTTCTTATAAATTCACTTGTTTTTCCATCGGTAGTAAATAATAATAATCCTTCGGAATGTTCATCTAATCTACCAATTGCCATAGTATTTTTTGGAAAAGCATATAATTCACCCAACATTTTTTTATTTTTTCGCCGAGTTTGATTATTTACAAACTGACTTAAATATCCATAAGGTTTAAATAAAATAAAGTGTTGATGTTTAGTCTGTTCCATTTAAAATAGCATAAACGAGTTCTTTAGTAAGTGTTTTACCTTTTGCCTTTTTTCTGATATCATCAAAACTAAAAATAAAATCACAACCATTTTTATAATTGCTACAACCATAGGCAGATTTCCCTTTTAAAATAGTTCCTTTTTTACATTTTGGACAAATTATAGATTCTGGAATTTTCCCTGTCATTCCTGCGTAGGCAGGAATCTCATGCTTGCTAGATTTCTTTTCTTCTAATTTTAATTGAAAATTTTCATCAACTCTAAGCAATCCGTCAACTTTATCAGTTCCTCTTTTGAATCCTTTTAAATTAACCGTACAACCTTTTTGCAATAAGCGTAAATATTGATTTTCTGATATTTTTTTATCCATAAAACTAAAAGGAAGTCTAAAATCACAACCATTCTTATAATCACTGCAACCATAAGCTGTTTTTCCTTTAAGGATTGTTCCAGAATTACATTTCGGACATTTTTGCAACGTTATTTTACTTGTTTTTTTAGGTTTTAATTTGGTAGAAATTGTTTTTGATGAATTTACAGCAGAAATATTAGCTCTTCTAGTTTCAGAACGAACCTCATAAACCAAATTATCTACCATTTTTTTCATGTTTTTTATAAAAGTTCCTGCATTAAATGTTCCTTGTTCAATTTCTTTCAGCCTTTTTTCCCATTGACCAGTTAACTCTGCCGATTTTAATAATTTGTTTTGAATGGTATCAATAAGTTGAATTCCGGTTGGCGTAGGTAAAAGTTGCTTTTTTTTACGCTGAATGTATTTTCGTTTAAACAGTGTTTCAATAATATTTGCCCTAGTTGAAGGTCTGCCAATGCCATTTTCTTTCATTAATTCACGCATCTCATCATCATCAACCTGTTTGCCTGCGGTTTCCATAGCACGTAAAAGTGTAGCTTCGGAAAACTGATTAGGTGGTTTGGTTTCTTTTTCTAAAAACGAAGGTTCATGAGGTCCTTTTTCGCCTTTTATAAATGTTGGTAAAATTCCTTTTTCTATTTTTTCTTCTAATTTTGTGTTGCTGAGCGGGGTGGAAGAACCTGCACTGAGCGGAGTAGAAGTATCAAAAACGACTCGCCAACCTTTTTCTAGTATTTCTTTTCCTGTGGTTTTAAAGGTTACATCCGAGGCTTTTCCAATAACAGTGGTATTAGCAACTTTACAATCATCATAAAAAACAGCAATAAAGTGTTTTGTAATAATGTCATAAACTTGTTGTTGTGCATATTGCAATTTAATTTGAATTCCTGTAGGAATAATAGCGTGGTGATCGGTTACTTTTTTATCGTTAAAAACTTTACTCGATTTTTTTATTTTCTTAGATAAAAGGGATTGAGTAAAGGTACTGTAATTGGTTAATTTTTTTAATATTCCAGCAACTTTTGGATAAACATCATTTGGTAAAAAGGTGGTGTCAACCCTTGGATAAGTTACTACTTTTTGTTCATATAATTTTTGAACAATTTTTAAGGTTTCATCTGCAGTAAAACTAAATTTATTATTGCAATATACTTGCAATCCGGTTAAATCAAACAATTTGGGAGCATATTCTTTTCCTGCTTTTTTAGTTGTGGAAACAATTTCAAAATCACTTTCCTTAACTTTTTCAGCAAATTGTTCTCCTTCAGCTTTTTCTAAAAATCGACCTGCTTCACAATTAAAAAGCGTAGCTCTATATTTTGTCTGCAATTCCCAATAAGGTTGAGGTTTAAAATTTTCAATTTCCTTAAATCGATTTACCAGCATTGCCAACGTTGGCGTTTGAACTCTTCCAACGGATAAAAGTTGTTTATAACCGCCGTGTTTTAAGGTGTATAATCTGGTTGCATTCATTCCTAAAAGCCAATCTCCAATAGCTCTTGAAAAACCTGCGTAATATAAATTATCGTATTCTTTTGAAGGTTTTAAATTTTGAAAACCTTCTTTTATGGCTTCTGTAGTTAAGGAAGAAATCCACAAGCGTTGTACTTCGCCTTTATAACCGGCTTGATTTATTACCCAGCGCTGAATTAATTCTCCTTCTTGTCCTGCATCACCGCAATTTATGATAACATCAGCTTTATCAAACAAACTTTTTACAATATTAAATTGTTTTTGAATTCCCTGATTATCAACTACTTTTGTTTCAAACTTTTCAGGGAGCATGGGTAAATTATTTAAATTCCAACTTTTCCAATGCGGTTTGTAATCGTTAGGTTCAAACAAGGTACATAAATGTCCGAAAGTATAAGTAACGGCATATCCATTGCCTTCAAAATAACCATCACGTTTTGTATTTGCTCCTAAAACAGTAGCAATTTCTCGGGCAACACTTGGCTTTTCAGCAATACATACTTTCACGTTTAATGAATTTTTGAGTTTTGAAAAATACGGATTTTTGTATTAAATAAAGAGAAAGTGCATTTAATTATAACTTTATTGTAAACAAAAGTAGTTTAATTAAATAAGTAGGAATAGCCTATGCTATAAATTTAGTATATATTTATAAAAGATATTTTCAATTAAATAAAACAACATATACTTAATGAAATCATTTACAATTCAAGAAATTAATGCAATTATAGGAGGAGAGCTAGTAGGAAATACCAATCAGAAAATTTCAGGTCCAGAGCAATTAGAAAAAGCAACCCAAAATCAAATTAGTTTTATTGGAAATAGAAAATATGTGCATTTATGGAAAACATCTAAAGCTTGTGCAGCCATAGTAAATGAAAACTTAAAAATTGAACCAGAAGAAAATCGTGCTTTGATAAAGGTGAAAAATGCAGATTTAGCAATGGCGAAATTATTGGAAGCTTTTAATCCATATTCTCCTTATTTAGAGGAAGAGGTACATCCAACTGCTGTAATTCATGAAACTGTACAAATTGGAGATAGATGTAAAATTGGAGCAAACTGTTATGTGGGAAAAGATGTTATTTTGGGTGATGGAGTAATTTTATATCCTAACGTTACTATTTTTGATGAAACCAAGATAGGAAACCATACCGTTATCTGGTCAGGAACAGTAATTAGAGAACGCTGTGAAATTGGGAGTCTTTGTATTTTTCAAAATAATGTAAGTATTGGAGCAGACGGGTTTGGGTATAGACCAAGTGAAGATGGTAGCGGATTGGTAAAAATCCCTCATATAGGTAATGTAATAATTGGTAATGAAGTTGAAATAGGTGCTAATTCTGCCGTAGATAGGGCAAAATTTAGTTCAACAATAATTGGTGATGGATGTAAGATAGATAACTTAGTGCAAATTGCACATAATTGTGTTTTAGGACGTTCTTGTATTATGGCGGGGAGTAGTGGTTTGGCAGGTTCGGTCACTTTGGGTGATGGGGTTATTATTGGTGGAAGTTCATCTATAAAAGATCATCTTACCATTGGTTCTAGAGCTGTAGTTGGTGGTGGTTCTGGTGTTATGAGTGATGTTGCAGCTGGTAAAACAGTTGTTGGTTATCCTGCAACCGAATCTAGAGATATGTTTAGGCAATGGGTAGCTCTAAGAAAATTGGCTAAAAAAAATTAATGTTGTACTAGTAAACTTTATAAATAGGCAATTTTAGATGTGCAGGTTCATAATAAGGTGAGTTTTTATACACAAAATCTAATTGAGCTTTTGGGTTATTGGCAAAGGCTGTATCAGATTTTATTTTTGATTTTAAAGCTTTTTTTAAAGTAGGATTTTCTTTTAAACATTGTTCAGCAATATCTTCAAAAACATAAGGAGAATATCCTTCTTTTTGTTGAAGAATTGTATCAAAATAATTCCAATTAAAAAAAGAATCGGTTGCAGAACCTTCTAAAGTTTCAAATAAATACCGTGCTCCTGATTGATTTACTGGAATGTAAATATCATTTTTAAAGAATTTAACTTTTTGATTTGTTTGGGTAGTTTCTGTTTGATAATGCATATAATGACCTTCAAAAACTTTTGGATTAGTTTTAAAGCTTTTAATATGCTGTACTACTACATTTATGGTAGTATCTTTTTCAAAAACAGTATAATTAATATGATTTTCTTTTAATCGATTTAATACTCTCCACCAGCCATTTTTTAATATGTATGCTTTTGGAATGTTAATATATTTAGTTGGTTTAAATTGATTGTAATAAGGTATTGGTTTTGTATAAGGTTTTGTTTCATCATAAAATAATCGTTTTCCAGTGGTTACTTTACTTGGGATAATTTTTCCTTCAAATCCTTTAAATTGAAATACAGTAAAATTAGACTTATCTAATTGATAATTAATAGGATATGTTTTGTTTTTCAAGATGTTTTGCACTGCTTTTTTACGGAGCTCTTTTATTTTTGTTCCGTTTTTTATGGTGAATTTTATAACGGAATTAAGTAAACTGTAGGTTTGTTCAACACGAATTTTATAAGGTTTTAGCATATGAGTTTCTACCATTAAACCTAAAGTATTGAATAAAGTTGTATAACCTGTTGAATATCTTGGAGAATCAAAAAATTGGCTAAAACCATTTTCAGGAGTTTTTCCACAGACATTAACATAAGGTGTAATTAATATATTTTTCAGATGTAAGGAATTTACAATGGCAGGTTTCATTTTATATTCAATAAACGTCCCTAAATCATTTCCTAATTTGTTGTGTTGTGTAAATAAATGAGTAATACTATATTGATAATCAGCACCGTTACTTACATGAGTATCAATAAAAACATCAGGATTTAATGAAGTGAAAATCTTAGCAAAAGATTGTGCATTTTTAGTGTCGGCCTTTATAAAATCTCTATTTAAATCATAATTTCTGGCATTTCCTCTAAAACCATATTCTTTAGGTCCATTTTGATTAACCCTTGAGTAACTGTTTCTATTTAATGCTCCGCCAACATTATATACTGGAATGATAGCTAAGATTATAGATTTTAGTTTTTTAATTTTTTCAGGACTTTGAACTAAATTACGCAATAAAAGCATACTTGCATCAATACCATCAGACTCGCCTGGGTGAATACCATTATTTATAAAGATAATATTTTTAGTACTATTTTTTAGTTGGTTTATATTGAAGTTTTTATCGGTATTAAATAAGATGAGATGAAGCGGATAACCGCTATCGGTTTCGCCAATTTCCTGAATAGTAATTTGAGGATATGCAGCTGCGAGTTTTTTATAAAAAGCGATAGTTTCTAAATAAGTTGCAGTTTCAGTTCCTTTAGATTTTTCAAATTTAGTAGTAAAATTTTCAGCTGTTTTTGTATCTGTTTTTGAACAAGAAATTGCAATTAAAGCAAAAATAAAAAACCAATATTTCATAAAAAAATTAATTATTAATTACACTTTTTGGTACAAATCCATCAATATTTCCATTATTTCTTAAAATATCTCTAACAATGCTTGAACTTATATATGAAGTGTCTGCAGAGGTTAATAAAAACACAGTTTCTATAGGAGCTAATTTTCTGTTAGTCTGAGCGATAGCTTTTTCAAATTCAAAATCGGCAGGGTTTCTTAATCCTCTTAAAATAAAATCTATATTTTTTTGTTTGCAATATTCAATAGTTAATCCTGTGTAGGTTTCCACTTTAATTTTAGGTTCATTTGCAAAAGTTTCATTGATAAATTGTTTGCGTTTTTCTAACGGAAACATATATTTTTTATCGGCATTTATACCAATAGCAATTATAATTTCATCAAATAGGGGCAATGCTCTATTAATAATATCAACGTGACCTAAAGTTATTGGATCAAAGGATCCTGGGAAAATAGTGCGTTTCATAGTTAGTTGTTTAAAGCCATTTCAATGGCATTATGAAAAAGATTTTGTAAAGTTATTCCTGCTTTAGCAGCTTGTTGCGGAATTAAACTTTTGGTTGTTAAACCAGGAACCGTATTCATTTCTAAAAAATAAGGTTCATTATTTACTAAAATATATTCTGAACGAGAAATTCCTGAAATATTTAATTTTTGATAAACTTTTTTAGCAAGAATTTCTAATTTCTGATGAATTTCATCAGAAATACGAGCCGGAGTTATTTCTTCTGATTTCCCTAAATATTTGGCTTCATAATCAAAAAAATCATTTTCTGTAACAATTTCCGTCATAGGTAAAACTTTAATTTCACCTTTATAATTTAATACGCTAATGGTAATTTCTGAACCATCTAAAAATTCTTCAATAAGTATTTCGGTATCTTCTTTAAATGCTTTTTCAATAGCAGGAATTAATTTTTCCTCAGTTTTTACTTTTGAAATTCCAAAACTAGAACCTGCATTGTTAGGTTTTACAAAACAAGGTAAACCAACAGCTGTAATAATTTCGGATACATTTATAGTTTCACCTTTATTTAGATAAACTGAAGTAGCCGTTTTAACTCCATATTTTTTTAATACACTTAAACAATCACGTTTATTAAAAGTAAGTGCCATTTGGTAGAAAGGAGCAGAAGTGTGTTTAATTCCAAGTAATTTAAAATAAGCTAAAATAGTTCCATCTTCACCAGGATGACCGTGAATTGCATTAAAAACGCAATCAAAATCTATTTTTTTTTGATTGATAGTTGCCGAAAAATCGTGTTTATTTATTGAATATTCTTGGTTATTATCATCAACTAAAACCCATTTATTTTTAAGAATATGGATTTTGTATGTATTGTATTTTTCTTTAGAAATATTTTGATAAACAACTTCGCCACTTTTTAATGAAATGTTAGCTTCAGAAGAATATCCTCCCATAATTATGGCAATATTTTTTTTCATTTACTGTTATTAACGTGTATTACAAACTTACATATTTAAAGTTTAAAGTAAAATAGTTTAAAGTTTAAAATACTATTGATTTTTGCAGGGTGTAAAATAGTTGTTAATCAAACAACTTTTAATTGGTTTGTAACTTGTTATTAATAAAGTATCTTTGTCCATTATAAAAATACACCTATGAATTTTATAAAATTTTTAAAATCCAAAGTTTTTTTTACACAATTAATTATTGCTGTTGTTGGTTTGGTTTTATTGTTTTTTGCCTTACAAAAATGGCTAAATATCACTACGCACCATAATCAAAAAATAGAAGTTCCAAATTTGAAAAAAATGAGTTTAATTAAAGTTAAACATACTTTAAATGAAATTGATTTAAAAATGGTAGTGCTAGATTCTGCCAGTTATAACCCTGATTATCCTAAAAACTCGGTAATTGATCAATCTCCTGATGTAGGTGATTTTGTAAAAGAAAATCGAAAAATATATTTAACACTTAATCCTTCAGGTTATAAAAGTATTCCAATACCTAATTTATATGGAAAAACTAAGCGACAAGCTACGGCACATTTATTAGCATTAGGATTTAGAATTAGTAAAAATGAAATTCGAGTTTCAGATATTGCAAAAGATGTGGTTAGAGGATTAAAATATAAAGGAAAGGATTTAAAAGCAGGAGTAGAAATACCAAAGAATTCTGTGATTACATTAAAACTAGGAGATGGAAGAGGCTCAGGAAGTTATAAACCAAACTATTAATTAGAACAACAAAGAGAAAATTTAATAACGTAACGCAACAAAACAAATGTTGTGTGAAAGTGTAAAAATAAAGAACTTTAAGATAAATAAAAATATGAAAAAAATAGTATTATTACTGATTTTAACAATGGTAGGAATATTCACATTTTCCTGTAATGAAAACGTGAAAAAGAAGAAAGAAGTAGCCGTTGTTTCAAAAAACATGGAAAATATGACGCAGGTTAATGACAAACGAATTCCTTTGAAATTAAACGCTATGCAAAAAAATCATCAGTTAAAAAATATGAGAAGCCATTTAGAAGCTATACAAAATATAATAGGGCTTCTTTCTCAAGAAAAATATAATGAAGCCTCTAAAATTGCTTATGTAAAATTAGGCTCAACCACCGAAATGAAATTAATGTGTGCCTCTTTTGGAAATAAACAATTTGAAAATTTAGGTTTAAATTTTCATAAAAGTGCTGATAAAATGAGTGAAATTTTTAAAAATAAAGATAAAAATAAATCATTAGAGGCATTATCTAACACAATGAATTACTGTGTCAAATGCCATTCAACTTTTAAGCAATAATGTTTTATACATACATTTAAACTAAAATAGCTATTAATTTTAAAACTGCTGTATATGATTGATGAAGAAATTGAAAAAGAAGAGTTATATGAACATTTTAAATATGTGGCTAGTGAAGGACAAGAACCTTTAAGAGTTGATAAATTTTTAATGAATTTTATTGAAAACGCTACTCGAAATAAAATTCAGCAGGCTGCAAAAGCTGGCAATGTTTTAGTGAATGATGTTTCAGTAAAACCTAATTATAAAGTTAAAGCTAATGATGTAGTTCGTGTAGTTTTAGCACATCCACCACATGAAAATTTATTGGTTGCAGAAAACATTCCTTTAGATATTATATTTGAAGATGACCAAGTGTTGGTGGTAAATAAACCTGCCGGAATGGTAGTGCACCCAGGTCATGGTAATTACAGTGGTACTTTGGTAAATGGTTTAATTTATCATATTGAAAACTTACCTAATAATGCTAATGAACGCCCGGGATTAGTGCATAGAATAGATAAAGATACTAGTGGACTTTTAGTAGTTGCAAAAACTGAATTTGCGATGGCTCATTTGTCTAAACAATTTTTTAACCGAACTACAGAACGATTGTATTATGCGTTAGTTTGGGGAAATTTAGATGAAGATGAAGGTACTATTGAAGGAAATATAGGTAGAAGTTTAAAAAATAGGTTACAAATGTCTGTTTTCCCAAATGGCGAATTTGGTAAGCATGCAGTAACGCATTATAAAGTAATTGAGAGATTCAGTTATGTTACCTTGGTTCAGTGTAAATTAGAAACGGGTAGAACACACCAAATTAGAGCTCATTTTAAACATATTGGTCACACACTTTTTAATGATGAACGCTATGGAGGAAATGAAATTTTAAAAGGAACCACCTTTACAAAATACAAACAATTTGTAGATAATTGTTTTAAAATATTACCACGCCAAGCATTGCACGCTAAAACGTTAGGTTTTGAACATCCAACTACTAAAGAATTTATGCAATTTAATTCTGAAATTCCTCTAGATATGCAACAGTGTTTTGAAAAATGGAGAAGTTATACCATTCATCAAAAATATTAAAATGAAAGAATTTGATATCGATAATTGGAATAGAAAAACACAATTTGAATTTTTTAAAACGTATGAAGATCCTTTTTTTAATATAACTGCCAATATAGAAGTTACCAATCTTTATAATTTTTGTAAAAAGAATAATTTATCCTTTTCATTAGCATGTATATATGTGGCATTGAAAAGCATGAATGAAATAGAAGCATTTAGATTAAGAATTAAAAATAATAAGGTTGTTGTTTTTGAAAAAGTACATATTGGTTCAACAATTTTAAATGAAGATAATACCTTTTCATTCTGCTATTATCGCCAAAGTTCTTCAATTTTTAAATTTGATAAATCAGGTAAAGAAGTTATAGAAAATCATAAAAAAGGAATTGTATTTAAACCCAAAGAAGAAATGTTAGATTTGGTACATTGTTCCACTTTACCTTGGATTTCTTTTACAGGTATTAAACATGCCAGAAAAGGAGATGAAGCTAAAAAAGGAATTCCAAAAATAATTTTTGGAAAATTATTTGAAGAAAATCAAATCAAAAAAATACCATTTTCCGTTGAAGTAAGTCATGCTTTAATGGATGGATATCACGTAGCTTTATTATTCAATAAAATGCAACAGGTTATAAACGATCTAAAATAAGTTTTAGTTATTTTACAATAATAAGATAGTATTGAAAAAAATATATCTATAATTAATTAGTTGTAATTTTAGGATGCTTAAAATAATAATAAATGAAAATAGTAATATCACCTGCAAAATCTTTGGATTTTAAAACACCAGCACCCACTAAAAAATTTACCAATGGAATTTTTTTAAATGAAGCTGAAAAATTAAATGCGGTGTTAAAAAATAAATCTCCTAAAAAATTAGGTGAATTAATGCATATTTCCCCAAAATTAAGTGAATTAAATTGGCAACGAAATCAAAATTGGCAATTACCATTTACACTAAAAAATGCTAAACAGGCAATATTTGCTTTTAAAGGCGATGTTTATATTGGATTAGATGCTTATACAATTCAAGAAAATAAAATTAATGAACTTCAACAAAAACTTAGAATACTTTCTGGGCAATATGGCATTTTAAAACCGTTAGATTTAATGCAGCCTTATCGTTTAGAAATGGGAACTAAATTAAAAATAGGAGCAAAAGATAATTTATATCAATTTTGGGATGAATCAATTACCAGAACGTTAAATGAAGAACTGGCAGACAATGAATTATTTGTAAATTTGGCAAGTAAGGAATATTTTAAAGTTATAAAACCAAAGTCGTTAAAAGTTCCAGTAATTACTCCAGTTTTTAAAGATTATAAAAATGGAAAATTAAAAATAATAAGTTTTTTCGCCAAAAAGGCAAGAGGATTAATGGTACGTTATATTCTTGATAATTCCATTGAAACCATTGAGCGTTTAAAAGGATTTAATTTAGAAGGTTATGCTTTTGACAATTCACTTTCTACAGAAACAGAATTGGTTTTTACTAGGTAAGTCAGAAATTTACTTAAAATTAAAAAACCCACAATATTATTGTGGGTTTTAATTTAGTAAGAATGGTAATTGATTAATATTTAGATTCTTGACCTAATTCTTTAACTAATAAATAATATACAATTGCTCTGTATTTATTACGATTAGATTTTCCCATTTTTTCCATCACTTTTTCAATAGCACTATCTAATTTTGGACCATCAGATAAGCCTAATTTCTTCATTAAAAAGTTGTTTTTTACAGTTGCTAATTCTTTTGCATCAGAACCAGATACAGTTTCAGCATCTTTTTTGTAGATTGAAGGACCTAAACCTTTTGTTACTTTGGTTAATAAATCAGCATTAAAGCTAATTCCTAAATCTTTCATAGCACCTTGGTATAGCACTACTTTTTCATCGAATTTACTCATAAGTTGAATTTTTTTTATTTTTAATAATAGTATACCCAAATATATAAAAAAATATCTTTAAAATTAAATTATTAGTAATTAGTTTCAGGGCAAACTCACACTTTTTCTTTGATAAAAGCTAGATAATCAGTTGATTTATAGTTGTCAAAGTTATTAATTATTTGTATATTATACTGATAATCAATAATTTACATCAATGACATCAAGTA